>NZ_JBSIUV010000006.1:0-86471 GCF_053654515.1 Helicobacter sp. T3_23-1059
AATAAAATATCAAAAATCGCCATAAACGCGACAATACAAAATCACATATAAGGAGTTTAAGCGTGGAAATAGTCGATACAAAATATTTCAACAGAGAGTTATCGTGGCTAAGGTTTAATTCGCGTGTGTTAAATGAAGCGCGTAGGGCAGAATTGCCATTGCTTGATAAGCTAAAGTTTTTAGCGATTTATGGCACAAATCTTGATGAGTTTTATATGATTCGCGTAGCGGGACTAAAAAGGCTCTATGCAAGCGGAATCACAAAAGTGGGCGCAGATAAACTCACTGCCTTAGAGCAACTAAACGCCATAAGGGAGTATATCCACAGCGAAAAAACAGAAGTAGCAAAACTTTTTGGCGAGATAAAAACCGCACTTGATAAGCAGGGGCTAAAAATAAAAAACCTAGATGAGCTAAACAAAACCCAAAAAATCGCTCTGCACGATTATTTTATCAACTATCTTTATCCTATCATCGTTCCTATCGTGGTGGATTCTACTCACCCCTTCCCTCATCTAAACAACCTTAGCTTTGGTATCGTTATCGAGCTAAAAAACAACGAAACCAAAGAAATCAAATACGGAATCATACGAATCCCACGCGTGCTAAAGCGATTTGTAGAGATTGATAAAGGCGTGTTTGTCCCTGTGGAAAGTATCGTAGGGGAGTTTGCTTCAGAGCTATTTTTGGGGCATAGTGTGGAGCATTATATTCCTTTTCGCGTTACGCGCAATGCAGATTTTGAAATCGAGGAAGATGAAGCTGATGATTTTATGCAGCTTATGAGTGAATCTTTGAGAGCGAGGAAGCGAGGGGAAATCACTAGACTTGAAGTAGGCGAGGGCAAAAAAGAGCTAAAAGATTTTGTCCAAAAGCAAGTGGATATTCCGCTAGAAGACATTTATTCGTATAATATTTTGCTAAATCTAGGCACGCTATGGGAGCTAGTGGGAGCAAAAGATTTTGCTCATCTAGGTTCTGCGCCTTTTGTGCCAAAGTCTTTGCCACCTATTGATAGCGAGTCAAATATCCTAGGTACGATAGAATCCCAAGATATTGTGATGTTTCACCCCTATGAGAGTTTTGATCCTGTGGTGGATTTTATCAAAACCGCAGCAAAAGACCCAAATGTGCTATCTATTCGTATGACGCTTTATCGTGTGGGCAAAAACTCTCCCATTGTCAAAGCATTGATTCAAGCAGCAGAGGATAAGCAAGTAACGGTGCTTGTCGAGCTAAAAGCTAGGTTTGATGAGGAAAATAACTTGCATTGGGCTCGTGCGCTAGAATCCGCAGGAGCGCATGTCATCTATGGAGTCCCCGGGCTAAAGGTGCACGCAAAAATCGCCCTTGTCATCAAAAAAGTAGGAGACAAACTAACCGAATATGTCCATCTTAGCACGGGCAACTACAACACCGCTTCGGCAAAAATCTACACAGATATTAGTTTGCTAACCATAAACAAAGATATTGGAAATGACGCCATTAAGTTTTTCCATTCTCTATCCACAGGTAGTTCTTACAAAAGCAAACTTCAAACGCTATTTACCGCGCCCACGCAGATAAAACCAAAGATTTTAGAGCTTATCAAAGCAGAATCTAGCTTTGGCAAAGAAGGACGGATAATCCTAAAAGCAAATGCCCTAGTCGATACTGATGTCATAGACGCGCTGTATGTAGCCTCAAAAGCGGGCGTGCAGATAGATTTAATCATTCGCGGGGTATGCTGTTTGCGCCCAAATGTAAAGGGGCTAAGCGAAAATATCCGCGTGTTTTCGATTATCGGCAAATATTTAGAGCACGCTAGAATCTACTATTTTGCGCATTCAAAAGAAAAGGTATTTTTTGCAAGCGCGGATTTGATGCCTAGAAATTTGGAGCGCAGAGTAGAGCTACTTACGCCCGCGACAAATAAAACTATCGCTGATAAGCTAATAGAAATCGTAAATATTCAGCTAAGTGATAATGTCCAAATCCACCAGCTACAAAGCGATGGCGAGTATAAAAAAATCCCAACACCAAAAGAAAATCCTATCTCTTCGCAAGTGGTGTATGAAAGGTTTGTCAATGAGGCGAGCAAATCTGTCAAAAAAGAATCAGCCCAAAACACCAAAGCAAAGAAATTATTGCAACGAATGGTGGGAGAATCTTAAAAGTTTTTATTAGACTTTGAAGCGATTTGGTAGATTTTGCATAAAGATTTTGCTAAGATTTTGGGCTAAAAAAACGACAAAAAAGCAAAATAGATTTTGTAAATTTGCATCGTAAAACAAAAATTTTGGCGGAAGCAAAAGATTTTGGCGGAAGCAAAAGATTTTGGCGGAAGCAAAAGATTTTGTTGCAAATAAAATTTTTGTGAGCAAAGATTTTGCCTAAATCGTTGCAACAACGCGCTTTAAAATGCCTTAGTTTATATGCCTTAGATTTTTTAATCCCAAACATAAGGAAACAAAATGAGCCTATACCAAAAAATCCGTCCCGTGCTTTTTAAGCTAGATCCAGAGAGAGCGCATAGCCTAGTCAAAGCAGTGCTTCACAAACTGCCTGATATTCCCTTTGCTGATGATTTGCTACTAAAAATCAGCGGTGGATACAAATCCCAAATGCTAAAAACCAAAGTTTGCGGACTTGATTTTTATAACCCTGTGGGGCTTGCTGCGGGGTTTGACAAAGATGGAGAAATGGTAAAAGCACTAGGTGCGCTAGGATTTGGATTTTTAGAGCTAGGCACGATTACCAAAATCCCTCAAGCAGGCAACCCAAAGCCTAGACTTTTTCGCCATATCGATGAGGAAAGCCTCCAAAATGAAATGGGTTTTAACAACTGCGGTAGCCAAGAGTTTGCCAAAAACATACAAAAATACCACCCATTTAGCATACCTATCGGCGTAAATATAGGCAAAAATAAAGATGTCGAAATCAAAGATTCTCTTTATAACTATCAGGATGCCCTAAAAGATGTGCTAAAGGTGGGGGATTATTATGTTTTCAATCTCTCTTCGCCAAACACCCCTAAACTACGCGATTTACAAAATGAAAAATTTGTCAAAGAACTATTTGAAATGGCGCAAAAACACACCAAAAAACCTGTGTTTTTAAAAATTTCCCCAGATTTAGACATAGACAAAATGCTAAAAGTCTGCGATAGTGCGCTATCAAGCGGTGCTAGCGGTATCATATCGACAAACACTACGACAGATTCTACCCTGCTAGCTAGTCCAAAAAATGGTGGCATAAGTGGCAAAGTGCTAAAAGAAAAAAGTTTGGAAGTGTTGCGCGAACTTGCAAATGCGTTTTTTGGCAAAGGGGTGATAATGTCCGTAGGTGGCATATCAAGTGCTAGAGATGTGTATGAGCGAATGCGCTTAGGAGCTAGTCTTGTGCAAGTTTATACGGCGTTTATTTATGAGGGACCTACTCTTTGTAGCACTATCAATAAGGAGCTAGAGATATTTTTGAAAGCCGATGGATTTAGCAATATAGGCGAGGCGATAGGCGTAGAGCTAGGCAAAAAAGGCAAAAAACGACTACAAAAGCAAAGCCACGATGAAGCCAAACATAAAAAAGACAAAAAAGCAAGCAAAGATGATAAGGGGGATAAAAAATCCCACAAACATAAAATCGATATAGATTCTCTTTTTGCCGATGAGGCAAACGACAAAAAGAGTGCAAAAAAAAGCCCTGCTAATGTGGCAAAATCTAGCGCAAAATCTACTACAAAACGCAACACTTCTAGTGCGAATAAAAGCAATTCTACTAAAACAAACTCTACGCGCACAAGACGCCCTAGCACAAAATCATAAAATGCGTAGATTTACGCGGGCAAAGGCATTTTGATTTTTGCTTTTGTCCGCTGTTATTTGCATTAGTGATTAGATTTTAGTCATTATGATTTTATGGGTATGTGCTAAGGTTTATAAGAGTTTATAAAAGATAGTCTATTTTTTGATTCAAAATCTAAATATGACAAAATCTTGCAAAAATCTTGCTTTTCATCAAAACTATCAATTTTATGCACGATATTTCCCAAACTTATCATATTAAGATTCTAATGCGTTTTCTCATTTTGGCTAGAATAGCGATTTTATCTAGTCATAACTTTGAAGGAGAATCCTAGTGAATAAATGCGTAAAAAAAATAATGCTAATGATAGGAGTATGTATGAGTATCGCAGGTGCAAATCCGCAAAATAACGCAATAAAAGCAAAAAGCGCGTTGCCTGATTTTAAGCAAATAAGGCTTGAAAATGGGCTAGAAGTAGTCGTAATCCCGCTTGATAACAAAAGTGGTGTGATACAGACAAATGTATTTTATAAAGTCGGCTCTAGAGATGAGGTGATGGGCAAAAGTGGCATAGCCCATATGCTAGAGCATTTAAGCTTTAAATCAACCAAAAATCTAAAAGCTGGGCAATTTGATGAAATAGTAAAAGGTTTTGGTGGCACAAATAATGCCGCTACGAGCTTTGACTACACGCAATACTACATTAAATCAAGCGCGGCAAATGTGGATAAATCTTTGGAGCTTTTTTCAGAGCTTATGGAAAATCTAAGCCTAAATGACAAGGAATTTGAGCCTGAGCGACAAGTAGTGGCTGAAGAGCGTAGATGGAGGACGGATAATTCGCCTGTGGGGTATCTATATTTTCGGTTTTTTAATACCGCATTTTTGCACCATTCATACCATTGGACGCCCATCGGGTTTATGGGAGATATTTTAGGCTGGGATATAGGCGATATAAGGGAGTTTTATCGGCAATATTATCAGCCAAATAACGCCATAGTCGTAGTCGCAGGCGATATAGAGCCAAAAGTCGTATTTGATAGCGCAAAAAAGCATTTTAGCAAAATCAAAAACACCCAAAATAACCAAAAAGAACATAGCCAAAATCTCACACAAAAAGCCCAAAACAAAGTCCCTCGCCCCACAATCATAGAGCCTGCCCAAGATGGCTACCGCGAAGTCATAGTCAAAAAAGAAAGCGAGATAGAATGGCTACTTATGGGGTATAAAATCCCAAATTTTGAGGACAAAGACCAAGTGGCATTATCCGCGCTATCTGAAATCCTAAGCGGTGGCAAATCAGCCCTCCTAGATGCAGAGCTAGTGGATAAAAAAAATATCGCTAGTGAAGTCTCTGCTTCGGCTATGGCGTTAAAAGATAGCGGGATATTTCTTTTTATGGCGGCGGGCAATGCAGGCGTGGAGGCAAAAAAACTACAAAAAGAGATTTTAGCGATTTTGGAGCGGGTAAAAAAAGGCAAAATCACGCAAAAAGAGCTAGACAAAGTCAAAGTAAATATGCGTGCAAGTTTTGTATTTGGGCTCAACAAAGCTAGCTCGGTGGCGGGAATCTTTGGGCGATATTTGGTGATGGGCAATCTTAAGCCATTGCTTGAGTATGAGGAGAGGTTTGCAAATCTTACTTTGGAGGATATACAAGCGGTTGCAAATAAATATTTCATAGAAGATGGGCTAACCGTGGCGATACTAAAAAACCGCATTTAGTTTTTTTGCGTGTTTTTTGAATAGCAAAATCTGTGGGGCATATTTGGGATTTTGGGATAAAGACATTTGTTGTATTTTGTGATTTTTATTACATAGATTGCCACGATTCTAGTTTTTTACAAAAGCCTAGAATCTCGCAAAGGACAGAATTTCCACCTCCCTTGCAGATTTGCAAACCTCTTGTCCTCTATCCTTTGCGGGGTGGGTTTATCATAGATTGCCACGCGGATTTCATACATTGTATAAAATCCGCTCGCAATGATGAAAGAATATATTGTCATATTGAGCGTTAGCGAAATATCTCTGCTGTTATTTTCTATGACGAGATATTTTTGTTTTTTGCAAAAACTTGAGTATGACAATGGAAAAATTTCCCATTGCAAAGAGGATTTTACTCTCATCATTGCTAGCGAGTGAAAAAAGCATGGCAATCCAAAATCCATTTGTCATACTGATTTAGCGAAGCAACAGAAGTATTCCTATTGTTTTTTGTCATATTGAGCGCGTAAGCGCGAAATATCTCTATTTTATTTATATCGTGAGATACTTCGCTTCGCTCAGTATGACAAGATGATAGATTGCCACACAAGTTTTGCGACTTGTTCGCAATGACAGATACCCCCTCTTTGTTAATAGCAAAGCATTTGAGATGAATGAAAACATTTTGACATTAAGTGTGTTTTAGAAGTTCATTTTTAGGCATTTACTAAAAGTCGATTAAGGCTAGAATATGGCGTATATCAAAATCCACACCAAAAATCACAAAAGTCAAAGGAATCCACAAATAAAAAGCAATAGTTTTTATAAAATTTTGGGCTACTTCGTTTTGCTGTATTTTTGCTTTGGCACTTTAGCGATAAGCTATTCTTGCAATGACTTATGGTGCAATGACTACAAAGTGGGCATAGGTGGCTATGTCGCCCATCATAGCACAGCGCAATCAAATCCAAATCTAACACAGGGCGGGGCATATTTAGCAGTGCATTTTCGCAGGTGGAAAGAGTGGTTTAGCTTTGGAGTGGATGCGGATTTTGGCGCAGGTGCAGCGAGTATAAAATCTAATCAAAACACCACCATACCAAATCTAGCAAACTATTCTACAAATTTTAATTTTAGTGTTAGTGCGCACACAGGTATAAATGTTTATCCGCTAGAAACGCCTATTTTTATTGATATTTTTACTTCATTTCGTGCAAATCTTTATGAAGTGGAATCTAACTTTCCATATACGACTTTACTCTCACTTGGCACAAGCCTACTAAGTATGCGACACTTAAATGATATTATCGGGCTAGAGTATGGCATTTCTTATGGCTATATTGTCTATGGAGCGCATATTTTTAGAGATTTTAGCTCTGATCGTCCAAATCCGCAATTCCCCACAAAAGTGCATAAAACAAATGATACTACCTCGCTTATAAATCAAAACAGCCACGAAGTAAAGGCATTTATCGGACTTTTTGGAAATAATCTAGGTATCAAAAAACAATCTTGGTATGGTAGGCTAAGTGTGATTTACTACTATGTAGATTCTTCGCGCAAAGTCGCTTTTGGTGGTGCTAGCGATGTGTATTATCCGCGCACGCAAAACATTAGCACAATGCTAGAAATCGGGCTTGGATTTTAAAAATTTTTGATTTAGAAAATATGATTTTGTGTAGTGCAGATTTTTGCGTGATACGATGTGGCTTAGTCGATATTTTAGGCATTGTTTAATACTTCGCACGAAAAAACCTAAAAAGCATATTTTTGATATATAATTTTGATTTACAAATCTAAGTGGCACAGCCTAGATAATCGCACAGCAAGGCAAAATATGGCACATACAAATACACAACATACACATTCATCAAAAAATGCAAAAATACCAAAAAGCACAACAATTAAAGTAGGGATTTTAGGTGCAAGTGGCTACACGGCAAATGAGCTAGTGCGCTTGCTTATCTCTCACCCAAATGCAGATATTATTTGGCTTGGCTCTCAAAGTTTTGAAGGGCAGTCTTATTTCAAAGCGTATCAAAACTTTTTTGAGATTTTGCCTACTAAATGCGTAAATGGCGAAAATCTAGCTAAGCTAGCAAAGCAAATAGATGTGCTTTTTTGTGCGACACCGCATAATTTTTGCGCAAAGATTTTAGATGATGGGATTTTAGATTCTACAAAGGTAGTTGATTTAAGCGCGGATTTTCGACTAAAAAATCCAAGTGTCTTTCAGCAATGGTATCACTCCGCCCATAGCAACCAAAAACTACTAAAAGAAGCTATCTATGGGCTTTGTGAGCTAAATAGAGATAGTATCAAATCTGCTAGGATTATCGCAAATCCGGGTTGTTATCCTACTTGCTCTATCTTAGCCCTTGCACCATTGCTAAGCGAGAAAAAAAGCTCAAAATCTAGTCCAAAAATAGACATTTCTAGCATCATCATTGATGCAAAATCTGGCGTTTCAGGTGCGGGCAGAAGCGCGAAAATGGACAATCTTTTTTGCGAAGTGGTGGAAAATTTTAAAGCTTATGGTGTCGCCTCTCATCGCCACACGCCCGAGATAGAGCAAGCTATCTCAACGCTAGCAGGGCAAAATATCACACTTAGTTTTACCCCTCATCTTGTGCCGATGAATCGAGGGATATTTGCTAGTATTTATGCCACTCCAAGTGCGGATTTTGGGCGTGAGTTACAAAACGCAAAATCTAGCAAAAAAGATTCTGCTAAAAACTTGCTAACACAAGTTTATAAGGATTTTTATGCGGGGGAAAAATTTGTGCGGATTTTGGAGGAGGGTATGAGTGTGCAAACGCGCTGGGTGGAGGGGAGCAACTTTGTAGATATTGCGCCATATTTTGATGTTCGAACCAATCGCATAATCATCACCGCCGCCCTAGATAATCTTATCAAAGGCGCAGCTGGGCAAGCGGTGCAAAATATGAATATAGCCTTTGGTATCGATGAAACAAGCGGGCTAGAATCTACGCCGATTTTTCCATAATTTTTATCAAAGAATCTAAAATGCCATTTTCACAAACCCCCACAAACATACATATCCCAAACATACATATCCGCCCGATGAAAATTGATGACTATGAGAGTGTGGCAAATTTGTGGGAGCATATCGAGGGATTTTATATCCGCAGTGTAGATGATTCTTATGAGGGAGTAGAGCGGTTTTTGCAGAGAAATCCAAATCTAAGTGTGGTAGCTGAAGTGAGCGAATCTAGTGCAAAATCTAGTGGCGAAATTTTTGGAGCAGAAATTTTTGGAGAAAATGTAGATTTTGTCGCACAATGTGATGATTCTAGCGATTTTAGCGAGCAAGCATTAGACTTGCATAAACAAGATAAACTAGGACAAGCACACTCTAAAATCGCGCATAAAAAAAACACACACTCTAAAATTTCGCATAAAAAAATTGCAAATAAAAAAAACGCACATAAAAAAATCGTAGGCAGCATTCTATGCGGACACGATGGACGCTATGGCAGTATTTACCATGCCTGCGTGCATAAAGACTATCGATTGCGTGGGATAGGCAAGGCTATGGTGGCGTATGCGCTAGAGGGATTTAGGAGGGAAAAGATTAGCTCCATAGCCCTAATCGCTTTTAGTGAAAATCTAATCGGCAATGCGTTTTGGAAAACGCAGGGCTGGGATTTGAGGGCTAATGCAAATCGTTATGAGCTAAGTCTAAATACCAAAAATACGCTAAAGAAAATCTAGGCAAAATCTAAAAATTGCCAAATTAAACATTATGTTGTAAAATCCCAAAAGTTTTTTTAAAAGACTTTTTATGCAGAGATTTTTCAGCATTTTGAAAAATTTTATTTATTAAGGATATGCGATGAATAATACTCTAAAGCCAAGTCAAACCACAAAATCCACACCGCTAACCCCAAGCCAAATAATCCAAAATCTACGCAACAAAAAATCTACAAAATCCCCCAAAACTCCTGCTACCAAACAAAAAACTTCTACAAACAAATCCACTACACTTCATCTAACGCCACTTAATGCAAACGCAACACATTCTGCTAAAAAAAACCCCTCAACCAAATCCAAAGATTTACAAAGTGCCCCACAAAATCGTTTTAAAATCCTAAAAAATGGGCTTGAAGCCCTAAGTAGTTTTGAATATGCTGGAATCAAAGCTGGGATAAAATACAAAGATAGGCTTGATATGGCGTTGATTTATAGCGCGATTCCTTGCGTAGCGGCGGGCGTTTTTACGCGCAATAAAGTCCGCGCTGCGTGCGTAGAGCATAATATCGCTAGGCTAAAAGATACGCCCTATTTTCACGCCGTAATCATCAATGCAGGCAATGCAAATGCTTGCACGGGGGAGAGGGGCAAAAAAGACTGCTTAGAATCCGCCCTAAGCGCGTCTATCGCGCTAGATATAGATTTTCACTCTACGCTTTTAGCTTCCACAGGTGTGATAGGCGTGCCTCTGCCTATGCCAAAGATAAAAAAAGGAATCCTAAATCTAGCCAAAGCAAAATCTAACACCAAACTAAACGCACAAAACACCGCAAAAGCGATAATGACAACAGATACGCAAGAAAAACAATGCGCGCTAGAATTTAGAAGCAAAAATGGCGCAAAAGTCCGCATAGCAGGCATAGCCAAAGGTAGCGGTATGATACACCCAAATATGGCGACATTGCTTGGATTTATCATCACAGATATAAATATTTCTCAAAAGCTACTTCAGCAGGCATTAAAAAAAGTAACCAAAAATACCTTTAATATGATAAGCGTAGATAGGGATACTTCTACCAATGATATGGTGCTAGCCCTAAGCAATAAAAGCGCGAAAAATGAGCTTATCATAGATGAAAGAAGTGTGGATTATAAAGTATTTCTAAAAGGGCTAGAAATGGTGTGTGATGATTTGGCACGACAAATCGCAAAAGATGGCGAGGGAGCTAGCAAGCTAATCACTGCTATCATCCAAAATGCAGAATCTAAGCGTGTAGCTAGAAAACTAGCAAAATCTATCATTAGCTCAAACCTTGTGAAATGCGCAATGTATGGCAATGACGCAAATTGGGGTAGAATCCTTTGTGCTATGGGCTATGTGGGAGTGGATTTTGCAAAAGAGAAGTTAGATTTAAGCATATCTAGCAAAGCTGGCAACATCGCTATAATGCAAAATGGCGAGGCTTTAAGCATTGATGAAAAAAGGGCAACAAAGATTCTAAAAAATAGCGAAATTACAATAATTGCTGATTTAAAAAGCAAGGGGGCTAGCAAAAAGGCAAAATCTGCTAAGGCGTATGGCTGTGATTTGACACCTAGCTATGTGAATATAAATGCGGATTATCGCTCGTAGTGCTTAGATTTTGGGCTTATTTGTGGTGCTAAAATGGTGCTAAATGCGTGGCGTGAATCGCTTTTTAAGGGATTTGTAAGGAACAAAAATGACATATTCTAGCTTGCTAGCACAAAGTGAATTTTTGAATGGCTGTGTAAGGGCAGGGGGGAGACTAGCCAAAATCCTTGCTAAAAGAGGGCAAGAAATGTTTGTGCGACATAGTAGAGGAGCTGGAGGGGATATAAGCATAGGAGCGGATTTGCTATGCGAGGGGGAGTTTTGCAATGAGCTACTAACGATTGCAAGTATAGATTCTGAAGAGAGCGGGCTTATCAAATGCAGTGGGCAATCTAGCGATATTATCGTGCTAGATCCGCTTGATGGCAGTGATAACTACAAATCAAATATCCCATATTATGGTGCTAGTTTGGCATTATGCGATAAAAATGGCGAGGTAAAAGAAGCGTGTATTATCAATTTTTGCAGTGGCGAGGTGTTTTATGATAGGCTTTTGTGGGGGGATTTTGGGTTAAAAAATAGCGCAAGTGCAAGTAGTGATAACACGCATAGCACAAAATCTAGTGCGCAGTCTATCCACGCTAGCCACACAAAATCTAGCAAACAACTTAGCTATGTCAAATTTCATCTTTTTCGAGAAGAGATTTTGCGTAGTTTTGTGGATAGTGGATTGGATAAAAAGGCAGTGTCGCAAGAAGGACAAGATGGAGAGCAAAATCTACAAAATCTAATCCCAAAATGTGGAATCTTTGAGCGGGCTTATTGCAATCCTAGCATCGTAGCAAGGCTACATACTCATCATATCAAGTTTCGCTCTTTGGGTGCTGGTGCGCTATCGTGGGTGTATGCCCTAGAGGCTAGGTTTTTATTGCTAGGTGGCAAAAGTAGGCGATATGATGCTATGGCTGGGCAGTTTTTGGCTCGGGATTTGCATACAAAAGAGATAGTGGATAAAAACGGCTCATTCTTTTTGCTTGTTAGCAAGTATAAAGAAGTTTTTGATATAGTTTCAAATGCGATTTTGGAATAGCCCTTTATATTTGCCAAGATTTTGTGATTAAGGCTTTTGGGATTAAGATTTTGAAATAGGGCTTCTCTAAGGTTTGGGCTAAGATTTCAAGATTTTGCTAAAAAATACATAACACAGCATAATATAACGCGAATTTAAGGAGATAGCAATGGGTTTTGTAGATTTTCTAAAAAACCTCAAACGCGATGAAGAGCGAAGTAGCAAAGACACTTCAAGCCATTGGGTGAAGTGCGATAAATGCGGCTCGCTAATGTATTATAAAGAAGTCTATGAGCACGGGCAAGTCTGCCCTAAATGCAATCATCATTTTAGAATCTCGGCAAATGAGAGAATCGCCCTGCTTTGTGATAGTGATAGTTTTATCGAGTATGATAAGGGGCTAGCCCCCATTGACCCGCTTAATTTTGTGGATAAAGAGAGCTATAAAGCGCGGGTAAAAAAATACACCCAAAAAACAGGGCGTCCTAGCTCTGTTATCGCAGGCGAAGGGCTGATAGAAAAAGTGCCTTTTCAAATCGTGGTGTTTGATTTTGCGTTTATGGGTGGTTCTCTAGGTTCAGTAGAGGGGGAAAAAATCGTCCGCGCCATCAATAGAGCGTGTGAAAAAAAGCATTCTTTGCTTATCGTTTCTACAAGCGGTGGGGCAAGAATGCAAGAATCCACTTATTCTCTTATGCAAATGGCAAAAACTTCTGCCGCGCTAAATCGCTTAAAAGAGCATTCATTGCCGTTTTTCTCTGTGCTTACAGACCCGACATTTGGGGGGGTTAGTGCTAGTTTTGCATTTTTGGGGGATATTATCATCGCAGAACCCGGTGCGATGATAGGATTTGCAGGGGCGAGGGTGATAAAGCAAACCATTGGAGCGGATTTGCCAGAGGGGTTTCAAACGGCGGAATTTTTGCTAGAGCACGGGCTAATCGATATGGTGGTGGCAAGGGGTGAGCTAAAAAAAACCCTAAAAGATTTAAGTCTTTATCTAAATCCTTATGGCTATGAAAATATCGCTTTACACCATATCTAAGTCGATGCCTATGACTCCGCTAGAGTGGCATTATCAAAAGCTATGCAAGAGCTTTAGTGCTGATATATGCGTAGAATCTATCTTTAATACCGACATAGACAATGCCCAAAAAAATGCCTACAAACACAACAGAAAATCGTGGGATAACAAAAAACTACAAAAAGCCCAAAATCTACACAGCAATCAAAGTTTTTCACAAGTAAAATCCGCCTACACAAAAGCCCTAGCACCCCTTGTGGATACCAAGCTAAATTCTATCGCGCTTCACCCATTAGGCATAAAGCTAGATAGTATCAAATTTGCCAAACTTATCGAGCAAAGCACGCAAAATCAAAGCCAAAAAGGAGGTTTAAGTTTTTTTATCGCAGGGGCTTATGGATTTGATGATGAGTTTCTCTCAAAGACTACGGCTATAAGCCTAAGTGATTTGACTTTCTCACATAAAATCGTCCGACTTGTCTTGCTAGAGCAGATTTATCGCGCTCTTAGCATTATCCACCACCACCCATATCACAAATAAGGAGCAAAAATGCCAAAACCTAAGGATATTATGGAACTTAGAGAAATATTACAAAGTAGGCATAAAAGCCTATTAGAGATTTTGCATTCTCGCAATGGAAATATCAAAGATTTGCACTCAAGTGCGCTAAAAGATAGTAGCGATCTAGCAGTAGCGCATATTCAAGGACAGCTTGATTGTTTAATCATTGAAAAATATGCTTTAGAATTGCAAGAAGTTGAAAATTCTTTGCAAAAGATTGCGGAGGGGACTTATGGGATTTGTGAAATGTGTGATGATGAGATAGGCACAGATAGGCTTAGGGCAAAGCCTCACGCTAGGTATTGTATCGATTGTCGCGAAGTGTATGAAAAATCTCAAAAAGCAGGTGATATAAAATCTAGCGAACAAATAGGCGAGTAATGGCAATAAAAATGTAAAATCTACATTAAAATATGTGCAAAAATCAACCATAAAAAAGCAAAATCAAGGAGTGAAATTGAAATTTAAATACTACGCGTTGTTTTCGTTGTTTTTTATCATCGCTGTGTATATAACGGCATATATGAGTATGGGTGGGGAGGAGCATAGTGCATTTGGGATTAGCCTGCCTTTTGCTGTATGGATAGTGCTGATTTTGGGTGTGTTTTTTGTCTCTAGCTCGCTGTTTTTTGCGTATAGTTGGGTGCGCTCGCTTATCATTCGTAGAAATAACTATGAGGATTTGGATTCTCTAATCTCTCAAATTTTATACCAAGCTACGCAAAATGAGCCAAAAACGCTATCTTTGCAAGATTTGCAAGAATCGATTTTGAGCGATAGCACAATGCCTACGCAAAACGCTTTTGCAAGCATTGCTAGCACGCAAAGCCCAACTGCTAAAAACCAAAATCTAAAAACTACATTGCCCACGCTAAGCCAAAATCCTCCTCAAAATAAGCTACAAAACCAACTGCTAGATACTGCATCTTTGGTGGCAAATGCGATAAATGTTACCCCAAATTTTGTTTCTAAGTTTATCGATAGATTTTCTAGCAAATATGCTAAACCCTCCCCAAATACGATAAAAAACCCTCACCTTCGCACGCTTTCACTCATTATTTCTCGCTTTGATTTAGTGCCAAATTTGGATTCTAGCGAATGTGGCAACTCCCGCATAGATAAACTTTTTTCGCGTTTTATTAGCATAAAAAATGGCAAGTATGAGGAAATACACAAATATCGTTTGTCGGTAGATTCTCCATTTGTGATAAAAAATTGGCAAAACTACGCGCTAAAATCTGCTAAAAACGCGCTTGAAGTCATAAAAGACCCGCATAAACCCACGCTAGCTAGGCGATTTGCGCTCAAAGTCATCTGCGAGGGTGGCGTGCCAAAAGAGATAAAAAAAGCCCTTGAAGTGCAAGATTATTTAGACAAACCATCTCTTCATAACGCCTTGCAAACTTGCTTAACGCTAGAATCTTGCCCGATAGATTGCGCTCAAATCATCGCGCTAGGCGATGGAGTGGGGTTTGATAGCGATGATTATTTGGAGCTAGCAAAATCCACGCATAGCAGGCTAAGCCCTGATAAATGGCTAAGGGTTTTTAGTGATTTGAGCGATAAAAGCGAGAGATTGCATAAGGCGTTTGTATTTGTCCTGCTAGAGCTAGAAATGATAGATAGGGCTACGCGTGAGATACAATCTAGCCGAAATAGCGAGGATATGAGAGGGGTGGTGGCGTATATGGAGCTAAAAAAGATGAGCAAAGAAAACTACCCTCTAAAGTTGTTTTTGTAGCAAAATCTATGTTTTTTTGCAGTAGGGCTTTTTGCAGTCGTTGCATAGATTTAGTTTTTTTTGATAAACCTATCAAAATCGCTACTTCGCCATAAGGGGCTAACCCAAAGGCATCGTAGCTATTTTAAGCATTCTAGCCAACCCAAAAATACTATTTAAAAAGGAAAATCCGCAAATGAAATCCACACAAAATCCAAACCTAAGCACCAAGTCCGTAGAAGTCCTCAAAAAAGTGCTAAGTCAAAATGACAAAAAAGCCCTGCAAATGAAAGAGCGATACGCACAAGATGGGCTATATGTGATAAACCTTATGAGTTCAGCTGGCAGTGGCAAGACGACATTTTTAGAATCCCTAGCAGATTTTAACAACAATGCAAACAATGCAAAATCTAGTTTTGATGTTGAGCAAGATTTTCACTTTGCCGTGATAGAGGGGGATTTGCAGACAAATCGCGATGCTAAAAGACTGCAAGCTAAAGGCGTGCAAGCCTATCAAATCCTTACAGGAGAGGCTTGCCACCTAGATGCCACTATGATAGAAAATGCTTATAATAGCCTAAAATCTAGCAATGCCCTAGAAAATACAAATTATCTTTTTATCGAAAATGTAGGGAATCTTGTCTGCCCAGCTAGCTACAACTTAGGAGCGGATATAAATATCGTGCTTTTATCCACGCCAGAGGGCGATGATAAGGTGCTAAAATACCCTACAATGTTTTTATGTGCAGATGCGATTATCATCTCTAAAATCGATTTATTAGAGCATTTTAGCTTTGATTTGGAGCGCGTGCGTAGCGATTTATCACAGCTAAAAAAAGGCGTGCCGATATTTCTTCTCAGCAAATACAACGCAGAATCTATCCAAAAAGTGCGCGAATTTATTATTGATTGTAAAATGAGAGGGTATCATTCTAAACATAGATTTTAGGGATTTTAGGTTTTTTTGGGCTTAGCACAAACCTAAAACTAAACCCAAAATCAAACACAACACTAAACTTACATTAAGCCCAAAATCAAAGCCTAAACAAGTCCAATCAAAAGGAGTGTAAATGTGCCTAGCCATTCCCTCAAAAGTCATAGCCATAGACAAATCTACCAACACCGCTACCATAGAGACACTAGGCGTTAGCAGGGAAGCAAGCCTAGATTTGATGCAAGAGGAAGTAAAAATCGGCGAATATGTCTTGCTACATATCGGCTATGTGATGAGCAAAATCGACACAGATTCTGCCCTAGAATCTATAAAGCTATATGAACAAATCATAGAAAATATGGACGATGAGGAAGAGTATGTAGATGAGGAATACGACATTGTGCAAAATGCAAACCACACAAATTAGAAGGAGCGCAAATGAAAACAAATACACCCAAAAATATGGCAAGCAACAAAATAAGCAAACAGGCGTTATGGATTCTATCTAGCGTGTTTTTAAGCGTGCATTTGCCAAGCATTGCCCACACAAAAGAATGTGAGCTAGGGGTAAAATCTAAGCATTATAAAACCCACATAGGCAAAAGCGGGCGACAAAGTATCGTGGAGTTTTTTACTAAAAATGCTGAATCCAAAACCAAAATCTATGCCTATGGCTATGCAAATGTCGATGGAAGCGGACCAAAAAAAGACATAAAAAACCCAAATCCCAAACTAAGAGAGCGCGTGGATAAAGGAGCGGTATTTGTCTATGGGCTTTCAAAAACAGATAATGACAAATGCGTCTATGAGGGTGGAGAAGTGTATAACTATGATGATGGCAAGACTTACCACCTAAAAATCACCATAGAATCTAATGGCAATCTAACCCTCCGCGCTAGCCTAGATAAAAATGGTTGGCTAGGCGAGACACTCACTTGGACGCCATTAAGTGAAAGCGATATTGCTAAATACAATGGCGAAAAGCCAGATTTTAGCGTGGTTGAGAGTTCGTATAATGGATTGCCTAAAAATATGAAGCCATAACGCCATAAAATCTATCAAAAAAATCTACCAAAGAAAACGCAAAATGTCGCACAATGATTTTGCCACCACAACAAGCGCGATATCTAGCAAAGGCTTAAGCACTGCTCTTTTGCTAGATGGATTTCGCCAAAGAGATATAATACTCGCCCTAGCAAAGCAAATCTGTAAAAAGGCAAAAGAGCTAAAAGCCCCGCTAAAAATGATGGAAGTGTGCGGAGGGCATACTCATACGCTTATGCGATATGGGCTAAAAGGGCTTTTGCCTACAAATATCGAGTGCATACACGGACCGGGCTGTCCTGTGTGCGTGATGCCAAAATCTCGTATTAACCAAGCCTACACCATTGCTATGCAGCCAAATGTGATTTTGCTTACCTTAGGCGATATGCTAAAAGTCCCGGGGAGCAATGGCTCTCTCCAAGATGCACGCGCAAAAGGGGCTGATGTGCGCTTCCTCTACTCGCCAGCCCAAGCCCTGCAAATCGCGCTAGAAAATCCAAGCAAAAAAGTCGTATTTTTTGCCATAGGTTTTGAGACGACTACGCCTATGAGCGCGGCATTGTTAGCGCGCACCATAGAGGCAAAATGTCAAAATCTATTTTTTCATATCAACCATATTCTTGTCCCACCACCGCTAGAGGCGATATTAGATTCTAAAGATTGCGCGATAAACGCGCTTATCGCACCCTCCCATGTCAGCGTCATCACAGGGGCAAAAATCTATACGCCATTGTTAGAAAAATATCAAATCCCAATCGTTGTGAGCGGGTTTGAGCCTGTGGATATGATGCAAAGTATCGCTATGCTAGCCACTCAAGCCATAGATATGCAAAAAGGTGGCAAAGCAAAACTAGAAGTGCAATACGCCCGCGCAGTCAATATGCAGGGCAATCTAAAAGCCCAAGAGTTAGTAGAGACTTATTTTGAAATCGCCCCTAGCTTTGAATGGCGAGGGTTAGGGGAAGTGGCACATTCTAGCTTAAGATTGCGTGATAAATATCGGGCGTATGATGCGCTAAATGAGTTTGAGAGTGTGCTAGATTTTACTCCCATAGCGGATAATAAAGCCTGTCGCTGTGGGGATATATTGCGAGGTGTGGCAAAACCGCTAGATTGCAAAGTGTTTGGCAAAGCCTGCGTGCCAAGCCACCCGCTAGGTAGCTGTATGGTAAGCTCTGAAGGGGCTTGCGCGGCGTATTATAAATACGGCGCGTGCTAGTTGAAATAAAAAGCTAGAATCTATCAAAAAAATTTTAAAAACTCTAAAAACTTATCGTGTAGCGAAAGCTTGTGGTATATGGATAATAAATACTTGCACTTCCATTGCTAGATTTTAGCGTTGTGCCAAAGAGATTATGCGATTCTAGTCGCAAAGTCTCTACAATCTCTATGGTATGGATTGTGGCAAAATTTACACGCAAGCCAATATTTAATGCCGCATTAAACGAAGTGTCATCTGTGTAATGTGTTTGGATTGTGTCTGTGCTGATAGTGATAGGTTTGCCAATGTAGCTAACCCCGCCAATACCCACACCCAAAAATCCACCAAAATCTACATTTTCCTTAGCGATAAAATTAAAAAGAAAATCGATATTTGCATTGTAGTTAAACGCACTTGTTTCGGATTGTTTATCATCGCTGAAGTAAAAGTATGCGTTGTTTAATCTAGCATAATATCGCAATCCAATATAATCATTAAAAAACTGCTTATATCCGATGACAATCCCCCAATCATACCCAACTCCAACCTTACTTTCCTCTTTAGGTTTTGTTTGCAAATCTTTTGTTGTTAGGATTGCTATGCCGATATTAGCCGCTTCTACCCCGACAAAAGCACCACTTTTTTCTGCAAATGCGTTTGTGCTAAAGCATAACCCAATGCCTAAGAATAGTCTTGCTAAAAGTTTGTTTGCCATTTTGTATCCTTTTTTGTGAAATAAAACGCATTATTTTACCCCCCCCCTTTTTTAAAATTTGCTTAACTTTAAAGTAAATATTTTGAATTTGTAAAAAATCTTACAAAATTTATGGATTTATGATAGGCGCAAAAAAGGGTGGCAAAATAAGATTTGCTGTTTTTATGGGGGCTAAAAAAGCATTTTTTGGTTACAATAGCGTTTTTGATTTTTTTCTCTGCGTTGTGATTTAGCGCGACAAAAAGGACTTAACAAAGGACAAAAATGGACTATAAAGACACTTTATTGCTTCCAAAGAGTGATTTTCCTATGAGAGGGAATCTCCCACAAAATGAGCCAAAAATCTATGAAAAATGGCAAAAAAACTCCACCGCTTACAAAAAAATATCTAGCAACCAAAATCCTACTAAAAAACCCTTTACCCTGCACGATGGTCCGCCTTATGCAAATGGCAATCTCCACATAGGACACGCCCTAAATAAAATCCTAAAAGACATTGTCATAAAGACGCATTTTTTTGATGGGCAAAGTGTGCGCTACACACCGGGCTGGGACTGCCACGGACTGCCTATCGAGCAGCAAGTAGAAAAATCACTAGGCAAAGATGAGCAAGGGAGGGCAAAAAAAGATAGCTTGCCAAAATCTAAAATCCGCTCTCTTTGTAGAGAGCACGCAGCTAAATATCTAGCGATTCAATCAAGCGAATTTCGGCAAATGGGCGTAATAGGGGATTTTGAAAATCCATACAAGACTATGGATTTTGCATTTGAGGCAAATATCTATCGCACGCTTTGTGAGGTGGCAAAAAAGGGGCTACTCTCCACCCGCTCTAAGCCGATATTTTGGAGCTGGGCAGCTAGAAGCGCACTAGCAGAAGCGGAGGTGGAATATAAAGACAAAGAGGATTTTAGTATTTTTGTAGGATTTGCTTTGAGCGCAGAATCTAAACGCAAACTAGGGCTAGAATCGCTAGAATCTAGCATAGAATCTAAAAGCGGGCAAAAAGGCGTGATAAAAGCGGTGATATGGACTACTACGCCTTGGACGCTTGTGGCAAATCAAGCAATCGCCCTAAACCCAAACGAAATCTATGTCATCACAAATGAGGGGTTTATTTTGGCAAAACCTCTGCTAGAATCGCTTGTGGAAAAAGGCTTGACAAAGGGCGAGATTTTGCGCGAAATCCCTGCAAAAGAGATTGAATATTGCGAAGCGATAAACCCGCTAAATGCGCGAAAATCCGTGCTTTTGCTAGGTGAGCATGTGCTTATGGAGGGGGGAAGTGGGCTAGTGCATACTGCACCTGGGCACGGCGAAGATGACTATTTTTTGTGGCTAAGATATGGGAGAGAATCCGCGCTAGAAGCATACAATCCCGAGCAGATTTTAATGCCTGTTGATGATAGAGGCTGCTATGATGAATCTTTGCGGGAGTTTGGGCTTTTGCCTAGCGAAGTGGTAGATGAATTTATAGGACTACATATATTTAAGGCAAATGATAAGTTACTCTCTTTGCTAGGGGAAAATCTAATATCTAGCTCGAAATTTATCCACTCATATCCGCACTGCTGGCGCACGCACGAGCCTGTGATATATCGGGCGACAAAGCAATGGTTTATCTTAATGGATAAGCCATTTTTAAATGGCAAGTCATTAAGAGAAGTCGCGCTAGATGCGATAAGCAAGACAAAATTTTACCCTGAAAGCGGGCGCAATCGCATAAAGGCGATGATAGAAAATCGCCCTGATTGGTGTATCTCTAGGCAAAGAGATTGGGGCGTGCCTATCGCGTTTTTTATCGAAAAAGAGAGCAAAGAGCCATTGCTTGATAGCGCGGTGCTAGAATCTATCGCGCAAATCTTTGAAAAAGAGGGCTGTGATGCGTGGTGGGAGCGACAGATAGAAGAGCTACTGCCACCTAGCTACAAAGCAAGCGCGCACAAGTATGAAAAATGCGAGCATATTTTAGATGTGTGGTTTGATAGCGGTAGCACTTGGAATGCCGTGCTAAAAAGCGGAATCTATGACGCAGGGGAGTATCCTAGCGATATGTATTTGGAGGGGAGCGACCAGCATAGAGGGTGGTTTCAAAGCTCGCTTTTGCTAAGCTGTGCGCTAAATGGATATGCACCTTATAAAGCAGTGCTTACACACGGATTTACGATGGATGCGCAAGGACGCAAAATGAGCAAATCGCTAGGAAATGTGGTGCTTCCTCAAGAGGTGCTAAAGCAGTATGGAAGCGAGATTTTAAGGCTTTGGGTGGCGTTAAGCGATTATCAAAATGATCAAAAGATTTCGCCTGAAATATTAAAACAAGTAAGCGAGCAGTATAAAAAAATCCGCAATACGATTCGCTTCCTTATGGCAAATGTAAATGATTTGGATTCTCTTAGCGATGAGGGGGATTTAGGGCAGATAGATAGGTTTATTTTAAGCAGGGCTTTTAGCACATTTAGCGAGGTTAGAGCGCATTTTAGGGAGTATGATTTTATCGCTGCTATGCAGATTTTGTCATTTTTTATTAGCAATGAGCTAAGCGGAATCTACTTGGATTTGTGCAAAGATAGTTTGTATTGTGATAGCAAAGAATCTAAAGAGCGCAGGGCAAGTCAGAGCGTGATGGCAGTGATTTTAAGTCATTTATGTCATATATTAGCACCTATTCTTACTTATACGATAGATGAGGCATTATCTTACGCGCCTAAGATTTTGGGTGTGAATGATGTCTTTAGCCTAAAGCCTTTGAATGCGTATGCTAAGGCTTTTAGCGATAAAAATGCGGAGATAGATTTTGCGCCATTGCTTGAATTGCGTAATAAATTTAACGAAATCCTTGATAGCCTAAAAAAAGATGCCGTAGTAAAATCTGGGCTAGAGCTTTGCGTGGAGGGGGATTTTGGAGATTTCAAAGAGGGGGCAAAATGGCTAATAGTGAGCGAATGTAAAGTAAAGGGAGAAAAAATCGCTTCGCTAGAAATAGATGGCAAATCTTATGCCATACATAAAAGCGCGGAGTGTAAATGCGAGCGGTGCTGGCGATATATGGCAAGCTCTAGTGGCGGGCTATGTGCGCGGTGTGAGAGCGTCATAAGCTAGATTTTATCAAAACGCTCTTTTGGCAAAATCTAGCACAAATCACCATTTCTAAAAACCAAAAAACAAAATCAACAACAATGAAAACACAAAAAATCGCCCTTATTGATTATGGAGCGGGGAATCTTGGCAGTGTGAAAAATGCGTTTGCATACCTTAGCACAAGTATCAAACTAGAATCTAATCCGCACAAATTGCGCGAATATGACAAAGTGATTTTGCCCGGCGTTGGGGCGTTTGGCGATGTGGCAGAGCTAGTGAAAAAAAGTGGATTTGATAGCGCGATAGTGGATTTTGCTAGGAGTGGGAAATATTTGCTTGGGATTTGTCTAGGTATGCAGTTGTTATTTGAAAAAAGCTATGAGTTTGGCGAGCATAGCGGGCTAGGGCTTTTGCGTGGCGAGATAGTGAGGTTTGGCGAGTCTTTGCGCGTCCCTCACATAGGGTGGAATCAAAACTTTTTTTCTCATTCTTGTGATGAGGATTTGGGAAGTGCTTTTTGTGCTGATGTCGCAAAAAGTGAGGATTCTAAGCACGCGCTTTTGGCAGATATACCAAATGGTGCGTATCTTTATTTTGTGCATTCTTACTACGCTAGCAATGTAGAGCAAAGCGAGGTTTTGGCGTGGTGCAAATATAGCGAGGCTAGCAAAAGGTTTCACAACGCGTGTAGCGGTGAGAGCGAAAAAAGCACGCTAGATGAGGACAAAAAGGCACTTGCTGTGAAGTTTCCCTCCATTGTCGCAAAAGATAATGTGCTAGGCGTGCAGCCTCACCCTGAAAAAAGCCATTCAAATGGCTTGCAAATATTGCAAAATTTCTTAAATCTTTAAGTGGATTTTGGTGTGGATTTTGGCGCGATAGCACATTGCTAGGGCTTTAAGAAGTTTTGCTAAAATCGTTTTGTATAAAACCTTAAAGCAACTTTTAGGAAAATCTATAAAAAAGGAGTCAAAATGGCGTGTGTGTTGCAAATCGGAGCAGGTGGCGTAGGTGGCGTAGTCGCGCATAAAATGGCGATGAATCGTGGCGTTTTTTCAAAAATCATATTAGCTTCGCGCACTTTGAGCAAATGCCAAGCGATTGCGGATTCTATCCGCGCAAAGGGCTTTGGCGAGATACAAATCGATGAGGTAAATGCCGATAGCGTGGAATCGGTGGTGGCTTTGATAGAAAAATACCGCCCAAAACTCGTGGTAAATGTGGCGTTGCCCTATCAAGATTTGGCGATTATGGAGGCGTGCTTGCGCACTCGCACGCATTATTTAGACACGGCAAATTATGAGCACCCAGATAGCGCGCATTTTGAGTATAAAGAGCAGTGGGCTTATGATACGCGCTACAAGGAAGCGGGGATTTTCGCGTTGCTTGGCAGTGGCTTTGACCCTGGGGTAACCAATGTTTTCTGTGCGTATGCGCAAAAGCATTATTTTGATGAGATTCACAGCATTGATATTTTGGACTGCAATGCAGGCGACCACGGATATGCGTTTGCGACAAACTTTAACCCTGAAATTAACTTGCGTGAGGTGAGTAGCAAGGGGAGATTTTGGGTGAAAAATGGCGTGGATTCGGCAAGTTTGGAGGCGAATCTTGCTTTAAACACCGATTTACAAGAGGATAAAATTTATCGCAAATTTGAGCGAAGTGAAAAGCATTTCGCATTAGAATCAAACACGCAAGATTTGCAAAATCAAAGCTACTTTGGCGGGCAATGGCGCGATATTGCCCCATTATCACTTATGAAAGAGTGGGATTATCTAGGCGTGGGCGTGAAAAACAGCTACTTGCTCTACCACGAGGAGCTAGAATCGCTAATCCGTAATATCAAGGGGCTACGCAAAATCCGCTTTTTTATGACATTTGGCGAATCCTATCTCACGCATATGAAATGCTTGGAGAATGTCGGGCTTTTGCGCATCGATGAAGTAGCGCACAAGGGGGGTAAAATCGTGCCTATCGAAGTGCTAAAAACGCTCCTGCCAGACCCAGCGAGTCTCGCCCCACGCACCAAAGGGCAAACGCATATCGGCTGCTACATAAAGGGCATAAAAGAGGGCAAAGAGCGGACAATCTACATTTACAACATTTGCGAGCACGAAAAATGCTACGAGGAAGTCGGTGCACAGGGCGTGAGCTATACCACAGGCGTGCCTGCGATGATAGGGGCGAAGCTAATCTGTGAGGGTAAATGGGGCATAGGGTGTGAGAAAAATTCGCCTTTGGGTAATCATTTACACAATCCCTCCGCCCCGCTTCACTGCGGCGCACGCCCTAGTGCGCCTCATTCGCAGGGCGAAGCGATTGCGCAAAGCAATACCACAAATGCTAGAATTTTGGATTCTAGCGCGGAATCTACTCCCGTCATTGCGAGCGAGGCGAAAGCTAAGCGTGGCAATCTAGATTCTAATCCCATCTCTCTTGCGGAGTGGGCTAGGGTAGATTCTACCCCTGTGTTTAACGCCGATATGCCAAAAGGCGGGGAATGGCAAGGCATTGATAATGCAGTGGAATTGCAATCAAAAAAGAGAAATTCTAAGATTTTAGATGAAAAATCGGGGTTGTGCGAGTCGAGCAACGAAGATAGGACAAATAGTCCATCGAGGAAGCGAGGCGAAGCACTCCACGATTTTTCGCTAAAAGCTGAATTTCAAGGCGCGGGGGTATGGAATATGGAGCAAAACGACCCCGACTTTTTTATGCGCGAACTAAATACGCAAGGACTGCCCTATGTCGTGGTGGAGTTTGACTCAAATGGCAAAACAAAAGTGCTAGAGGACGGGAGAAAATAAGGAAAAACAATGCTAGAAATATCAGTCTTTTTGGCGGTGGTAGGATATTTGTCGTGGCGATTTTTCTTTAAATCTTGCAAAAGGCGTCATAAACGATATAAAAATGGCGATTACAAAAAAGCGTTTAAGTGGCACAATAAGCGAGATTTTGAAAACAAACAAAAAGGCGATAAATACGAGCTCCAAATCGGCAAAGAATACCAAAACAACGGCTACAAAGTGTATTTTAAGGGGCTAAAAGAGGGCAAAAGTGATAATGGCATTGATTTAGTCGCATACAAGGGCGATGAGGCGGTGCTGATTCAGTGCAAAAATTGGGAACGCACACAAGTAAAACAAGAGCAGTTGCGGATTTTTTTAGGGGATTGCACGAGCTATATCGAAAAAAATCAACGCGTGTTTGCCAACAAAACTATTCGCCGTGTGTTTGTAACGAGCTGTGAAAATATCGATTATGGCGTGAAAAAATTTGTCGAGGAAAATGAGATGGAATATCTAGTTATTGCGTATAAAAAGTAATGATTTATAGCATCACACAAATCAAAGATTATAAAAATCCTCTAGTATAATTTCACACAAAACAATATGGAGGCTTCTCAAAATGAATCTTTTAGCAAAAATCGCGCTTATATGCGCTTTTGTTTCTATTATGTGGGCGCAACCACCCGCACCAATCGATGATAGCACAATAAATGACGCATATATTGACAAAGCCTTGCGTGCGTTGATTTTGGGTGCGGATTGTAGCGGTGGCGAAATCGCTTTGCAAAAAGCATTGCCAAAAGGCATTATAAATGCGAGTGATAAAAGCGTTATTGATGCTTCGCAATATGCAAATACAAAATCTCGCACGATTGCTTTTAATGGCGTTGTGCTACACGGCGGGATTTTTGATAACACACCATTTGATAATAAGCAAAATAATAATGCGCAAAATCTCTACTTAAGCCCTGATAGGAAAATCTCTTACGCGATAAAAGGCGGGGATTTTGACACGCCTCATACGCAGGGCAAAAGCAACGAAATAAAAGGCACACTTGAAGTCAAAGCTATTTGTGAGAAGCAGAGTTTTACGCTTATAAATTTCACAAATGGTGATTTTGGTATAAATCTAAGCAAGCACCCACGCAAAGAAGTCGCCATCGCCCTAAATGTAAATAAATCTATGTCGCGCTACATAGACGCGCTTATCGACATCGCGCCATTTTTCTCAAAGCATATTTTCGGCGAGAGTAGCGAAAACAATAGCGATCAAAATAGCCAAAATAACCCAAGCAATGATAGGGGATTTGCAAAGATTTCGCTTATCACTTTTTCGTATATTCGTGTGGCGGATTTGGGGACATTTTATGACGCACCTAGCCTTACAAACGCGCTATATAGCGCAAAAAGCATAGACTCTAAAGACAACATAGTAAATGTCGCGCTTATAGAGGCGATGAAAAATTTTACCAAAGACAATGGGCTAAAAAAGGAAGTTTATCTCATCACAAATGGCGGAGCGGACGACCCGCATAAAGAGGAAAAAATGCTCGCTATGACAAAAAATCTCAACGCAAATATTGTCAAAAATTCCAAGACAAATGCGCCTAATCGCGTGAAGATTCACATTTTCGCGCTAAAACCATTTGCTTCGCTAAAAACCCAAAAGGCAAATACAGAATTTTTGCAAAATCTAGCTAAAATCACGGGCGGCACTTATAATGAAGCAAATAACGCTTATGACTTCAAAAAGCAGATTTTAAGTGTGAGCAATGATGGCAAGACATTTGATATGCGCGAGCTAGACAATAAAATCCGCCCGAGTAAAACACACAAAATCTATGACCCAGATAATCCAAATGATGACAAAAAATAGCGTGATAATGCTCATAATGCGCGACTAAAAAAGCAAAATACAAAAAACATAGCACAATAAAAACCAAAAAAACCAAAACAAATAGAGGACAAAATGTCAGGGCAAAATATTGCGTTTTTTGATTTTGATGGGACGATAAGCAGTGGCGATAGCCTATGGCTCTTTGTCGCGCATATTGTCGGGCGAAAAAGGCTATTTTTGGGTGTGGCTAGTCGAGTGCATATTTTGCTAGGCTACGCGCTAGGGCTTATCTCAAACACGCAGGCAAAACAGGCTTTGAGCGCGAAATTTTTCGCAAAAATCTCTGCGAGTGATTTTAGACAGCATTGCTTAGACTTCCTCCCTAAGCTAGAATCTATCTGCAAAGATTCTGCGCTAGCTCGCATAGAGTGGCATAAAAAGCGCGGAGATATAGTCGTGGTGGTGAGTGCGAGCTTTGAGGAGTATCTAGGGGTGCTATGTGAGAAGCTAGGGGTAGGGTGTATCGCTACAAAGCTAGAGGTAAAAAGCGGATTTTTAAGCGGGAGATTTGCAAGCAAAAACTGCTATGGAGCGCAAAAAGTGGAGCGCATAAGGCAAAAATATGATTTAAGCAAATATGGCGAAATCTATGTCTATGGCGATAGCAGAGGGGACAAAGAAATGCTAGGGCTTGCAAGCGATGAAGCGCATAGATTTTATAAATATTTTAAGTAGATTTTGTGTGAATTTTGCGCGTGGTAATTTCTTTGGCAAAAATTTTGCAATTCTTAGCAAGTTTTAGCAATGCTTGCAATGATACGCATTTTACTCCCATATGGATTTTAGCAAGGCGATATAGGCGGGTTGTTTGGAGTGCAAAACTTTGAAAGATTCTAGTATGTGGCAAAAGTCGCTCAAATCTAGCCCGTAGAGTTTGGCTACCTTTATGTCTAGCCGTGCTTTTAGCGTGTCATAGAGTTTTTGCGTTTGTGGGATTTCACTTTTTTGGACGCCAAATTCGTTTGCTAACTCTGCGAAATGCCCCGCGCTGTCGTTGTAGAGTTGCAATATTAGCGCGCTTCTTGCGATAAAGGCGTAGGTTTCATCGTTTTTGATTTGCTCATCGCTTGGCTGTGGCAGTGGGATTCGCTTGATATAAGTTTTATTTAAATGAATTTGCACCATTCCCCTAAATATAAAATCTACAATGAGAGAATTTAAGATTCCTAACATAAAACAAATTCGTGTGTGGCTTATATTGTTTGTGCGAATCTGTCCTGAATCTAGAATGTAAGTTTTTGGAATATGCGTCGAAAGCGTGTTTCCACCGCCTATATTTTTGGGCAAAAGGCTAAAAATGCTCGTTCGCTCATCTGTATCCCTAGCAATGTCTCTAAATCCTAGCCGAAAGTAGGCTCTGTCAAATTGTATCAATGTAGATTCAAAGGTGGCAATATTAGCCCCCTCCATTGCGTTAGGGTGGTGCAGAGGGTGGGTAGATTTGTTATTTGAAAATTTGGTATTTTTGGAATCTTTGGCGGATTTATACCCACCCCCTTTGTCCCCCTCCGCAAGGGAGGGGGAAGAAAAGGCAAGTCCCTCCCCTTGCGGGAGGGACTTAGGGTGGGGTATAAAATTCGCAAGGGAGGGGGAATTTTCTTTGTCATATTGAGGCTTTGAAAAAAGCCAAAATATCTCTATTTTTGTGCGACATTTGAGATTCTTCGCTTCGCTCAGAATGACAAGCGGACTTATAAAGCGATTCTACAAGTCGCGTGTATTCTTTATTATCAATGCCTAAATCTTGCTTTAAGCGGTAGATTTCTTTGCTTTTTAGGCGATTATCAAAGGCGTCTTTGTCTAAAAAGTAGTTTGGCGGACTAAATTCTGCGTTAAATTGGTGAATCATTTTGCCTTCAAAAAGGGGCAAATATTGTGCAGATTGCCACGAATCGCGTTGCGATTCTCGCAATGACACCCACCCCCTAGCCCCCTCCGCAAGGGAGGGGGAATCAAAGGGCGACAACTCCGCAAGGGAGTGGGAATGTTTGGAATCGCCACGCGCAAGGGAGGGGGAAGACAAGGCAAGTCCCTCCCCTTGCGGGAGGGATTTAGGGTGGGGTATAAAATTCGCAAGGGAGGGGGAATTTTCTTTGTCATATTGAGCGTTAGCGAAATATCTCTCTTGTTGTTTTGTGTTTGAGATACTTCGGGCTTCACCCTCAGTATGACAAAGTGGGGAGTCGGTATGATAAGACAATTTGTGAGTATGAGAAAATATGCGATAATGCGGGGGTAAGCAATCCGCTTCGATAAATAAATCCTTATCCGCCGTCATATGCAACTCATTGCGAAAATCCAAATAACGCGAATCAAGCGGAGCAAATTTGCCGTAAGCCTTGCCTAAAATCTCTAAATCTCTCTTACTTCGCACTTCTTGCAATGCCAAATGCGCGGGGCTTAATGCGCGAATCTGCGCTAAATCTAGCCTTATCACATTTTCGCGTTTATAAATCTCATCAATATTTGTTTTATAAAACATTGTTTGTATGGTGTGATTTTTGGGCGTGGGAGCGTTAGCCACCTGCATAAGCGCGAATTTGTAGCGTGAATCCACATCATTAAAAATCCCCTCTCTATTTTCAAAGGTATAAAAAAGGTTTAGTGTGTAGTTTGTCAAAATCTCTTTGCGCAAGTTATAACTGTTATCTTCTAGCATAAGCGCACTTGGTAGGACATAGTTTAGAGAAGCCTTTGGTGCTAAAAGGGCTAAATTGCGCTCGACAAAGAAACGAAAGAGATTCAAATCGCTACAACCTCTACTTAATGGATAATTATCCTTATAATATTCGTTGATTGTTTGCGAAAAAAGTTCTTTTTGTTCATATTCTCTGGCAATATAATTTTTATCAAGTTGATTTGTTTTAAACTCCCGCTTTTTACTTAAAATTAAAGTGCGATAGTCGCTTTTGAATTGCGGGAAAAAGTCATTATCGCTAAATTTTGTTTTGTCCCACGGCGGATTGCCTACGATGGCTTGAAAGCCATTAAATTTACCATTGCGAATCTCGGGGAACTCGATTTCGTAGTTGAAAAAGGCAAATTCTTTTGCCTTTGCGCGGGTGAAATCTGCGGCGTCTTTGTAGTCGCCCTGCGCCTCGCTTACAAGATTTTCTAGCGAATCTAGCGTGGAGAATGCTTTGGCTTGGGAGTGCGTGGCGAATTTTTGTGCGGTGAAAAAGTTGAGGTAGAGATTGAGCTTATTAAGTGTAGGCAAAATCTCATTATGATAAATGCGTTTAGACTCGGCGACTTCAGATTCAGAAGTGTCTTTGAGCGAATCAATCTCGTTATAAAGTTTGTCGAGCTCGGAGCTTATTTTGTCAAATTTGGCGAAATCTAAATAGGATTGTGCTTTAAGCATAAAATTTGTAAATTTATCGTATAATTTGCGGATTTTTATCAACAAATTTTATTGCGCTATGTTTTGAACATATTTAAAAAAGGCTTTCATAAATGACAAAAATTTTCAAATACACCAACGGCAATTTGATGAAAAATAATGTCAAAAATAAATTTGATGAATATTTCACAAAACCTGAAATTGCCAAAAAGCTGTTTGAAAAATTTTGCGAAATCGTGGGGACAAAAGAGGATTTGTCTAAATTTACTTTCATTGAGCCAAGTGTGGGTAATGGCGCGTTTTTCACACTACTCCCACACAATAAAATCGGCATTGACATAAAGCCTACTGATTTTGACACGATACAAAGCGATTTTTTAGCATACAATTTGCCAAATAATCCAAATACGCCTTTTATCGTTATCGGTAATCCACCTTTTGGGCATCGCGGAGTGCTAGCGTTAGAATTTATCAAACACGCGCAAAATGCGGATTTTGTGGCGTTTATTTTGCCTATGTTTTTTCAAAGTTTGGGTAAAGGCTCGATTCGCTACCGCGTGCCACAAAATCTGCATTTACTTTATGAAGAAACCTTGCCAAAAAATAGCTTTTATACCCCGCAGGGCAAAGACGCTGATGTGCATTGTTGCTTTCAAATTTATAGCAAAAATCACAAAACACAAAAGCGTGAATTTAGCTGGTATAAAGATAGTGGCAAAGAGCCATTTAGCGAGATTCTGCGCGTGGTAACGGTAAGCCTAGCAAAGAACCGAGAATGTGGCAAAGAGTGGATTTTTAATAAAAAAGCAGATTTTTATCTTAGCTCGACTTTTTTCAAAGAAAATGCGGTGGTAGATAGCTTTGAAAAAGTCAAATATAAAAGCGGAATAGCCATTATTTATAATGATTTATCTCGCAAAAATGAGTTAGATAGACTTTTTAAAAACGCTGATTGGTTGCGCTACTCCACAAAGGCGACAAATGGTTGCTACCATATTGGCAAGTCGCATATTTTTCAGCTTTTGGCAGATAAGGGGTTTATGAGATGAATTTAAATGAGATTTTAAAAAATTTGATTGAGGAAAAATATAACGAAATTGCGCATTTTAAACAAAACGGGATTTTTGAAAAAATCAATGATTTTGAAGCAAACGCAGTGGGGCAAGTGGGCGAAAAATTTGTCAAAATGGTGTTTGAAAATCTAGGCATAGAAATGCAAGATTTTGGTGAAGTGATACACGATGAGTTTGACATTTGCCTAATGGATGGCACAAAAATCGAAATCAAAACCGCACGAAAAGGGCTCAAAAACGACACATTTCAATTTAACGGCATAAATCCAAACTACAACTGCAAGTATATCATTTGCATAGGGCTAAGCGCGAAAGCGGCGTTTTTTAAAATCGTGAGTGGTGAAAAAATCTACAATCACAAAACACGCAAATTTTATCTCAATGTGGGCGACAAACAAAAGCAAATCGTAGCGATGAATCCGCACAATCTTGCAAATTTCAAACTCACATTAAGCCTCAAAGATTTAGAGCCATTGGAGGATTTTGAGTGGCAATTAAGGGAGATTTTTGGGTAAATTTCGTCTATTTTATGGTGTTTGTAAGACTTTCTAATTTTTATAAAAATTTTGGCTTGAAAGCGTGGAATTATCATAAAATCGCCATAATTTGCCGTTGGTAAGCAAACCAAAATCTAATTTAAGAGTGTTGAGATAGCGCAGGATTTGGAAATGCGGATTGTCTTTGATTTTGCCCGTGTCTATGGGGATATTGTAGGCTTTTGATTCTAAGATGAGCGCGATATGAGCGTTTGTGGCTTTGCGCGAGTCTTTTGGGAGAGACTCATACGCTTTTTTGTCCGCGCTCGTGGCAAAGAGCAAAAAATCTGGCTTTTCTAACTTGCCTTGAATGATTTTCTCTTCTTGGCGGATAAAATGATAACCCAAAATCTGCGCGACTTTGGCGATAAAGCTATCTTCAAATTGATGTTCGTTTTGGTTGGCAAATTTTTGCGCGTCATAGAGTTCTGTGATTTGTGTGAAAGATTGTAGCGCATCATCTTTTAGCGCGGGGAAATCGCGCACAAAATCCACGCGCAAGGCGTATTGCGTAAAAAGGTTGTTTTTTAGAAAGTAGAAATTATCTGTCGCACTCAAAAGTAATCCTTAAACATTGAAAATTACAGCAAAAACGGCAAATTACGCGCATTTGTATGCGTGATTTGTAAGCGGGGATTATACCATAATGCGCACTAAAAAAATGCGAGACAAACACAATGTTTATTTTGTGATAATAAGATTATGCCTACAAAAGCACGAAATCACATAAAATCAACGCAACATAATTTAATAAGGACGACTGCAAATGAAAAAACTCATCGCCCTGCGACTTTTATCTATCCCGCTTATCGTGCTTGTTACCTCGTTTGTGGTGTTTGTGCTACTGCGGACTTGCGGGAGCGACCCTGTGGCAAGCTACTTGCTAGCTTCACAGCTCCCGCCCACGCCGGAGATTACCGCGCAGTTGCGCGCGGATTTTGGGCTAGATAAGCCCATTTTGGTGCAATATATTGCGTGGCTAAAAGGCGCGATTAGCCTAGATTTTGGCACGAGCTATATGAGCGGGCGGAGCGTGGCTAGCGATTTTGCGCAGTTTTTGCCCGTTACGCTCGTCCTTGTGGGCTTAGGGCTCGCCCTCGTGGTGCTAGGCTCGGTGGTGTTGGGGATTTTGAGCGCGAGATTTGCCGATACGCCGCTAGATTTTGTGGTGCGGTTTTTTTGCTTTATCGGGGTTTCTATGCCAAATTTTTGGCTTGCGTTTTTGCTAATGCTCTTTTTTAGCTTGCATTTGGGCTGGCTAGCACCGCTTGGGCTAGAGGAGGGGGCAAAAGGCTTTATCCTGCCTGCGATAAGTATCTCGCTAATGTCGCTTGCCATAAACACGCGCCTAGTGCGTGCAAATATGCTCGAAGTGGCTAAGGAGCGACATATCCTCTATGCGCGCTTGCGTGGAATCCCCGAGCGCGAAATCACGGTAAAGCATATATTTTATAACGCTTCATTGCCCATCATCACGGCTATGGGAATGCACTTAGGCGAGCTTTTGGGCGCGGCGTTGGTGGTAGAAAATATCTATGCCCTACCCGGAATAGGGCTATACGCCATACAGGCAATCGCTAGCAACGACTATCCCGTAATCGAGTGCTTTTTCGTGGTGATGAGCGCGGTATTTGTCGTGTGCAACGCGGTGATAGACATTGTGTATATGGCGGTGGATAGGAGGCTAAGCAGGGCGTGAATGCAGGTAAAAAGCAATATGGATATAAATTATGAAAGGCAGTCATATCGTTAAACTTTATGATATAATCCACAATCAACCTTCAAACCTAAGGACAAGGGGATATTTGCGTGGTAACCCTAGATTCACAAGACTACAAACAGCATTCGTATAGGGAATTTTCTAAGATTCATCAAATGACTGCGTATTTGGCAATGTTTCCACCAAATTTGCCACATTATTTCATAAAGAGATTTTCAAAAGCGGGGGATTTGGTGTTTGACCCATTTTCTGGGCGAGGGACTACGGCTTTTGAAGCGTGCAGAATGGGTAGAGTGGGAATCGGCAATGATTTAAACCCGCTTGCCGTATGCCTTACAAAAAGCAAAGTGAATATCCCTGCAAAAAAGCAAAACATTTTTAAAAGACTACAAGAACTTGAAACACAATATAAGCAATCAAATATAAGCATTAAGGGCATTTCAAGCGATATTAAAATGCTCTATGATGAAAAAACGACTTTACCTCAGCTTGTGTTTTTAAAGCAAAATCTTAGCAAAAAGCACAAAGTGGATAATTTTATTTTAGGAATCTTAACAGGACTTATGCACGGCAAACATAGAAAAGATGGGACTTCGATTTATTGCAGTATTGATATGCCAAATACTTTTAGTATGTCGCCAAATTATGTGCGAAATTTTATCAAATCTCACAAACTTACAAAACCAAAGCAAAATGTTTTTGCACTTTTAGCGCAACGAATCAAAGATATTTTGCAAGAGCAAGAAACAGCATTAAAAGATTTATCACACTACACAAAGGGGCATTGTTTAAAATCTGACGCGCTTGATAGCAGTGCTAAAATTGCCAAAAAATATGGTGCAGATTCTATCTCGCTTATCATTACTTCGCCACCATATTTGAAAAATATCCATTATGGCAAGTATAATTGGATTAGGCTTTGGTTACTTGATGAGGATACAAAGCAAGTTGATAGCAATGTCAGCATTTATCACAAAACACAAAAAATCAAAGGTATAAAGGATAATTTGCCCTTTGAAAAATATGCCACATATATGCAAAACCTCTTTAATAGTTGGGACACAATCTTAAAGCCAAAATCTAGCGCGTTTGTAGTGATTGGCGATGTTGAGGAGCAAAACCTTGCGCGTGATACTTGGGAATATATAGTGCAAAATGGTGGTTGTAAGCTGAAACTAAGGCAAATTATAGATGATGATATAGAATGCAATGGTGCAAGGAAAGTTACGCGAATATGGGGACAAAAAAAGGGTAAAGCCACCAAAATCGATAGAATCTTGTGGCTACAAAAGGAGTAAAAATGCAAAATTTATTTGATGAAGCGCATAAAAAAGAAATTGCCAAGACAAAAGAGCAATTTTTTGAAGCAATCAAAAATGATGAAAATTTCGTGGGGTATTTGTATGATTTAAACTACGACACGACAAATGTTTTAGTCAATGACTATTTTAAAAATGATGTTAGTGGTGTCCCGCACGGCTGTTTTTTGGTGGCAATTTATACTAATGAAGTCGCTGGTGGTAAAACAGAGGGGATTTTGCTCCGCGTGATAGGCGTAGCAGACATTCCACAAAAAAAGGAAATTATCGAGAGCATTACTGATGCACATATCTCTAAAAAAGAATCCAAAAGAGACATTGAACCAGATGCTTACACAAAGGTTTTTTATCAGTGGAATGGGCTTAGTTGTCGTGTGCTTGGGACATTTTTCTTTGATAGCGATAAAAAACTTTGTTTTGGCACAGATATGGAAAATTTCATAGGAGCGCATAATTACAAAGTCTATAAACCACAGAAAAACGAGCTAAATATTATCATCAACGAAAATATTGAGATAAAAGAAAATGAGCCACGAGAACAATTTGGCAAACTGCGCTACTCATCTAGCAAGTCTTATGATGAGGAGGGCAAATACGCCCCACAAGTCTATCTTAGGACAAATGATATAATTGCAAGGCGTAGCGCATTTTTTGGAATGACTAGAATGGGAAAATCTAATACTATTAAAATCATCATTTCAGCCATAGAATCTCTAAATCAAAACAAAAGTGCTGATGATAAAATAGGACAAATTGTCTTTGACATAAACGGCGAATACACTTTTAGCAATGAGCAGGATAAAGGTTCGATTTATGAGAAATTTAAGGACAATGTTGTGCGTTTTAGCACTTCGCTCAAAAAAGCACAACAACATAGCGATGTCAAAGCCGTGCAATATAATTTCTACAAAGATGAGACTTTGGAGGAATCGTTTAATTTGCTGTGTGATGAACTTGCGCTAATCAAAACAGCAGATTATTTTAAGGATTTTAGAAGTATTGATATGTTTGATGATAGCGATGATAGAGAGGCAAAAAGTGCTAGAGATAGAAAAAGAGCGATATATAAATGTATCTTATATATGGCAAGATTTGAGCAAAACGCTGATTATAAGATAAGGTTTTATAGATTTACTTTGCAAGATTCTGCTAGAGATAAGCAAGACAAAGAAGAACATAAACCTCACGATGGCATAAGCATAAAAGAGGCTTGTGCGTATTTTGAGAATCTAGATTTTAATGAGGTAAGTGATAAATACAAACAGGATAAACAATACGAGGCTTTATTAAAGGTATTTAAAGCTAAAAGCGTGAGTGGATATAGGGCGTTAATAGATTTAAGGACTTTGCATTCTTTGCAGGGCGGTAATGACTACAAACAAGAAATTGATAAAGCACTAAGAAATGGCAAAATCGTGCTTGTAGACTTATCCACCGCCTCAAGTGAAACACAAGAAAAATACATTGAGCGACTGTGTCGCTATATCTTTGGCAATTCTATGGAAAAATTTACTAATGAGGAAACCCCTGATTTTATCCAAATGTATTTTGAGGAAGCGCACAATATTTTTCCCAAAGATGACAAGGATTTAAAAAATATCTATAACCGCCTTGCCAAAGAGGGGGCGAAACTAAAAATTGGCATTAGCTACTCTACACAAGAAGTTAGCTCTATCGCTCCAAGTATCCTTAAAAACACCCAAAATTGGTTTATCTCACACTTAAACAACAAAGATGAGGTAAAAACGCTAGAAAAATATTATGATTTTGCTGACTTTGCACAAAGCATTATCCGCAATAGCGATGTGGGCTTTGCGCGAGTGAAACTTTTTTCTAATAATTTCATTATCCCTGTGCAAATTGATGAGTTTAAAATTTAAAGGCTTTAAGTATGGGATATAGTAAAGAAAAAGCCTCAAAAAGCGGACATCAACACATTATTCAAAATGAACTCGTGCAAGATTTTTTGCAAAAATGTGAAAAAGTGGGCTATGATGATACGATAGAAGCAGACTATGAGGGCAAAATAACGCCATTAGATGACATTAAAGACAAGGTTAATGTTGATATAAAATGGATTGTAACTGCTGATGGTGGCTACCAAGAAGTCAATATCAATAAAAATTTTCCCTCACATACGCTTTGTTTTTATAATGTCGGCATTCTGTCGTTTAAAACAGAAGATTTATTCAAACTAGAAAATCAACAAACCATAAACCCTGATGATTTGGGCAAACTAAAAGAACCTAGAATGTTTTCTTTTGTCGTGCCTATGCAAAATATCAAACTCAAAGGCTATGATTTTAAAACAAGTGTGCGAAAAGCTATTTTTGAGATTTTTAGGGACAATCAGCTTGGCGATAAAGACGGGGACTCCAAAAATTCACTCCTTAATACAATGAAATGGCTTGTTTTTAGAGAATATAGCGATAAAAATGGTGTAATGAATATAGTTTGCCCGAATCGTTGTGGCGAAATGTTGCACTTTAAAAGACAAACGGATAATTATTTAGATGAGAAAAATGATTTTATTCAATGTAGTTGCGGACATACCGCTTATATCACAGATTGCTTTCAACTTCACGATGTGGTAGATGAGATAAATGGTGCTGGTGGAATCGCCTCATATATAATGAGTGCTTTTGAAATGGTGCTATTGCTTGGTATGTTTCGCTTTTTTATGGAAAACAATAGCCAAAAGATTTTAAGCGAGATTTTATTTATTAAAGATGGACCTTTAGCCCTTTTTAGCAAATTAGATGATTTTGCCTTTAAGGTGATTCGCCCATTTATGCAGTTTATGTATGAAAAATCGTTAAGCGAAAAAGTAAGCTATATAAACTTTGTTGGGTTAGATAAAAGCGGAATGTTTGTCGAGCACCTAAAAAACACCGAATCTAAAATCACTAAAAATAGTATCGTGCTACCAAATCTTGCCTATATCAAACGATTTATCACAGGCGATAATCAATCTGTATTTGGCGAAAATACTTACTTTGGGATAAAAATGCTAATAAGAGGCGATGAAAATCTCTCTTTTGTGCTTGATGTTGCTGTGCCTTTTGGGCTAGATACTTTATACAAAGACTACATAAACAATCCAAAAATTACAGATTTTCTCTCACTAAAAAGTATCCTTGAAATTCTTTTTAGACTAAAATGTGATTTATATCAAAACGCTACACCTATGGCATTTGTGCCTATCGCGCTCATAAATAAACTTGTCTCAATTTCAAATGTCCCAAGCAAGAAAATCCTAACAATCTTTTCAAAGGATAGGGTGAAATAATATGGCAACCCACCAACCCACCACAAAATCTACCGTAGTTTCACGCCCCTACAAAACCCCCACAAACCTCCACAAAAAAACCCCAAACCCCACGCACCCAAAATCCATAAAAAGATTATCCCTACTTGGCAGATGCGCCCTCTTCGCGCTTATAGTCATTATCGCGTGCGCGCTTATCTTGCCATTTTTTACGCCTTATGCCCCTGAGGCTATGGATTTAGACGCGATTTTAGCCCCCGCTTCAAGCGCGCATATTTTAGGCACGGATTATTTGGGGCGCGATATTTACACGAGGCTTATTTATGGCGCGAGGCTCTCGCTCTGCTCTGTCGCGCTTATCCTCGCGCTTGTGTTGGCACTTGGCATAGGCATAGGCTCTCTAGCGGGCTTTGTAGGCGGGCGCATAGATAACGCCATAATGCGCATCTGCGATATATTCCTCAGTATGCCAACGGCGATTTTATCGCTACTCTTTATCACTATTTTGGGCGCGGGGCTAGCAAATGTCATCATCGCCATCGCGCTTACGCATTGGGCGTGGTATGCGCGAATCGTCCGCGCTCTGGTGCTAAGCCTAAAATCCAAAGAATATGTCCTGCTCTCTCGCGTGTATGGCGCGAGCGCGACTCAAAGCTACAAGCGCAATATGCTAACCCCCATATTTAGCCAATGCCTAGTCCTCGCCACAATGGATATAGGGCATTTTATGCTTCACATTGCGGGGCTTTCGTTTTTGGGCTTAGGCGTGCAAGCCCCACAGGCAGAATGGGGCGTAATGCTAAGCGAGGCAAAGGAGTATATGTGGAGCAACCCTGAGTTGCTACTTTACCCCGGGCTAGCACTTTTTGTGTGCGTGGCAGTATGCAATGTCGTGGGGGATAGTTTGAGAGACTATCTTGATGTGAATGTGTATGGGCATTAGGCGTTGTGCTTATTGTTGGTTGAGGCAATTTGTATTTGGATATGCAATGCGATAAGATTTTGGATTTTTCGGAATGTTAGCAGACTTGGTGTCCGTGCATTCCAAAAAGTCCAAAAAACTTACACAGCCATACCGCAACTTCTTCGATTGTAATTACACAGTGTAGAATCTAGGGCGATGATTTTGCTTAAAATACCCTTGATTTGTCATTGCGAGAATCTACAAAGAGTAGCGAAGCAGATTTGTGGCAATCCACATTCTTGGCATATAGATTTTACTTTGGTATAATCTACATTTTGCGAGAAAATCAACTTTATAAAGTGCAGTGTAGCAAGGCAGGAAATGACAAAAACTATCTCTAAATCAATCAAACACGACAAAAATTTGCCTTTGAGAAAGATATTTTTGGGCGATGTGTTTGACTTTTTAGATTCTTTGCCAAAATCTTGCGTGGATTTGGCTATCATCGACCCACCTTATAATTTGAAAGTCGCTAGCTGGGATACTTTCGCAAGTCAAAGTGCGTTTTTAGATTTTAGCTATGCGTGGATAGACGCGCTTTTGCCAAAGCTAAAGCCCACAGGCAGTTTTTATATTTTTAACACACCTTATAATTGCGCGCTATTTTTGCATTATTTGCGGGGCAAGGCACATTTTCAAAACTTCATCTGCTGGCATAAAAAAGACGGGCTAAGTGCGAGTAAGAGGCGATATAATAGCAATCAAGAGAGCATTTTATTTTATACGATGAGCGCGAAAAATTACTATTTTGATTGCGAGAGTATTCGTGTGCCATATCATTCTACGCAACGCATAGAGCACGCAAGCAAAAAGGGAATCCTAAAAAACGGCAAAAGGTGGTATCCAAATCCAAATGGCAAGCTCTGCCCTGATGTGTGGGAAATCGTAAGCACACGGCACAAAAACAAAATCAATGGCAAAGTAGTCAAACAAAATCACCCAACCCCAAAGCCCCGCGAAATGATAGAGCGAATGATAAAGGCTTCAAGCAAAGAGGGCGATTTGGTGTTAGATTTATTTAGTGGCACGGGCATTACTAGCCTTGTAGCGCAGGAATTAGGGCGAGAGTTTATCGGCTGTGAGGCAAACGGGGAGTATTTGGATTGTGGATTGGAAGTAGCGTTAGACGATAAAAATTACCAAACAACCCAAAGTCAAACTTTGCTATAATCACAGTTTGATTTTAATAGCAAAGGCGAAGTATTGAAACAATATATCGATTTATTTGCAGGTGTGGGTGGATTTCATTTTGCATTAGCACAAAGTGATAAAACGCAATGTGTGTTTGCAAGTGAGATTGACAAAAACGCGCAACAAACTTACGCGCTAAATTTCCCCACTACGCCGCTTTTTGGCGACATTACGCAAGATTGCACACAACGCGCGATTCCACAAGATTTTGATATGTTGTGCGCTGGGTTTCCTTGTCAAGCATTTAGCGTGGCTGGGTATCAAAAAGGCTTTGCTGATTCGCGTGGGACGCTGTTTTTTGAAGTTGAAAAAATCGCTAAAAAGCACAAGCCAAAAGTAATCTTTTTAGAAAATGTCAAAAACCTAAAAAACCACGACAAAGGGCAGACTTTTGCCACTATCAAAACAGCGTTGCAAAATTTGGGCTATGCAATCTATGATGAAGTGCTAAACTCCGCTACTCACGCAAATATCCCACAAAACAGAGAGCGAATCTTTATCGTGGCGTTTGATAAAGCCCAAGTGCCAAAGTATGCTAAATTTGCTTTTCCAAAGCCTATCAAACTCACAAAAACCATTCATAATTGCATTGATTGCAAAAAACAAGATGACAAATTTTACTATACGCCAAAAAGTCAGTATTACGCGTGGCTTAAAGAAGCGGTGGTAAAAAAAGATACGATTTATCAGCTCCGCCGAATCTATGTGCGTGAAAACAAATCAAATCTTTGCCCCACGCTGACTGCAAATATGGGCACAGGTGGGCATAATGTGCCAATCATTAAAGATGATTTTGGGATTCGCAAACTAACCCCGCGCGAATGTTTTAATTTTCAAGGCTACCCAAAATCTTTCAAACTCCCCAATTTGTCAGATTCAAAGCTCTACATTCAAGCAGGAAATTCGATTACCTTGCCTTTGGTGAAGCGCATTGATTTTAATAAAAAAGCAAAGAGAGACAAATTATGAGCCAAAAGCACGAAAATTATGAATTGCTAAACTTGCTAGGCTATGGACTTGCAAAGTTTGATAATGATTTTATCAAAGAATTTGGGTGCAAAACAAAGACAGAATTTTTTAATTTTTTCGTGGATAATGGCATTGTAAAAACCGCAAGTGTGGTAAAAAATCGAATGGATTTGTTTGATTATTTTTTCCCGCAAAATCCGCGCAAAGGCTGGTGGCAAAAGGGTGATGCCTATATCCACCGCAAACATTTGATTGATTCTCTTTTTGGCGATGAAAATGTCGCTGGATTTGCAAATATCATAAAACTTATGTTAAAAAAGGAATATCGCATTGAATTAGCCCACAAAGTAAGCCCGTTGCTTGAATCTAAATTTAAAAAAATGCAAAGCACAGGGCTTGAAGCGGAGCTATATTTTTTGCATAATTTTAATGAAATTGAGATTTTACAAAATGGCAAAATCACAGACGCTAGGCTCTATGGCGATGGCTATGACTTTTTTGTGGAGACTAGCAAAAATGAGTTTTTGTGCGAGGTAAAGGGAATACGAGAATCTAGCGGTGGTATAAGACTAACGCAAAATGAATTTGAAAAGGCAAAAGAATTTAGTGATTGCTATTTGCTTGTGGCGGTTATGAATCTGCAAAACTCTCCACAATTTAAAAGCATTCTAAATCCGCTTGAATCGCTAGAATTTACTGAAAAGATTTTGCACCAAAAAACAATCAAAGAATATCATTTGGTGGGGAGTTTGGCAGTATGAGATTGAAACTAAAACAAGGTGAGTTAGCCACGCTAGAAAAGCTAGAAAATTTAGGCTTTGATAGCGTGGTGGTTGAGAAGCAAGAGAGCTTACGGGGCGAAAAAGTCTATCGCATTGACATAATGCCACTAGATTCGTATCAGCACTTTATCGAATCTAAAAATGTGTCAAATGATATTAGCGTAGAGAAAAGATAAATGCAATGTTTGCAGGGAGCGGGACGACTTTGAAAGTCGCAAAAGAGCTAAAACGCAACTTTGTGGGCTATGAAATCTATCCGCATTATAAATCCGTGATAGAGGAAAAGCTCGGCAATCATAAAGCCTCTTTACGCAAAATTATTTAGGATTTTTCAAAATCATTTTGAGTATTGTGGCAAGTGAAGCAGTTTTAAAATTTAAAGGCAAAAAATGAGAGAATCTGTAAAATCTTACGCTATACAGGATTTGACACAAAGCACGACTAACGCAAGCACACTTGAGTTGCGCAATCTTACCATTGCCAATGGCGATAAGATTTTGCTTGAAAATGTGGGCTTTGAAATCATCGCAGGGCGCACGACCGCGCTTATGGGGAAAAGTGGCAGTGGCAAAAGTTTGTCCGCGCTTGCCCTCCAAGACGCGCTCCCTAGCAATCTCACGCGCTTAAGTGGCGAAGTGGTGCTAAATGGCAAAATCTTAGACAAAAGCGAAATCCGCGCAAATCGAGGCAAACTCATCGCCACTATCTTGCAAAATCCGCGCACCTGCTTTAACCCGCTACTATCGATGAAAAGCCATATTGCTGAGTCGCTATGCGCGTTTCATAAGCCATTTTTGCAAGACAAAGTAGAGGCGACACTGCGCGAAGTGGGGCTACAATCTAGCGTGCTAGACAACTACGGCTTTGAGCTAAGCGGGGGAATGCTCCAGCGCGTGATGATAGCCATAGCACTGCTTAGCGGGGCAAGATTCTTCATCGCTGATGAGGCGACTACGGATTTGGATATGGTGGTGGAGGATAAGATTTTGCGACTTTTGAGGGATTTGCAGGCGAGCAGGGGGCTTGGGATTTTGCTGATAAGCCACGATAGGCGGGTGGTGGAGATGATGGCAGATAAAGTCTATGAAATAGGCAATTCGTCTTTGGGTATGCAATGCGATAAGATTTTGGATTTTTCGGAATGCACGGACGAGCAGTCCGCTAACATTCCAAAAAATCCAAAAAACTTACACAGCCACACCGCACCCAACGGGTTGCGAGCGGAGCGAAGCAAAAATACTAGAATTGTAGATTCTTACTCGAAGGATTTTAGCGAAAATGGCAAGGATTTTTGTCATACTGAGGCTTTAGCCGAAGTATCCAAGACAACTTCTCGCAATAAAGAGATATTTCGCTTCGCTCAATATGACAACAAGAAAATAGATTGCCACGATTTTGCTACGCAAAATCTCGCAATGACAACAAAATCCAAAATCTCACAAAATGCCCTCATCGCGCATAATGTAAGCAAATCTTACGCCCGCTATACGCTCTTTGGTAAGCGACAAAAACGCGTGCTTAGCAATGTGTCGTTACGCGTGGGAGCGGGCGAGTGTGTGGCATTGCTTGGAGCTAGTGGCTCTGGCAAATCCACGCTAGCGCGGGTGCTAAGTGTGTTAGAGAGTGTGGATAATGTAGATTCTAGAATGTGCAAAGATAGCGAGGGGCAATATGGCGCGAAATCTCGCACAAAAAATGAAACACAAAGCACTGCAAAAAAAATAAATCAAAAATATACCCACCCCCTAGCCCCCTCCGCAAGGGAGGGGGGAAATATGGATTCACACACACACGCAACTACGCATTTGCACGCGGGAATCTACCTCAATGGCGAGCGCGTAGAATCTAAAGTCTTAGCAAATCCTAGCGCGCAAAAGAAGTTTTATAAGCAAGTCCAAATTTTGTTTCAAGACCCTATAAGCTCGCTAAATCCGCGATTAACACTGCGGGAGAGCTTAAGCGAGCCATTGCAAAACTTGCTAGGCGTGTATGAAGCGCGCGAGCAAGAAGAGAGGATTTTGCCCCTGCTAGCGCGATTGCGTCTAGAATCTCGCCTGCTAGATTATTACCCCGCTATGCTCTCTGGTGGGCAGGCGAGCAGATTTTGCCTTGCTAGGGCGTTGCTCGTGCGCCCAAAATATGTGCTTTTAGATGAGGTAACCTCTGGGCTAGATTTTGCGCTTGAGCGCGAGATTTTGGGGATTTTGCAAGAATGGCAAAGTAAAATGGGTTTGGGGATTTTGCTTATCACGCATAGCGTGGAGCTAGCGCGGAGGTGGTGTGAGCGAATCTACATAATGCAAAATGGCGAGATAGTGGAGGAAGCGCGCGGAGATGAGCCATTTAGCAGTGATTTTGGAGCGGAGCTAGATAGGATTGTGGATTTTAGTGCTACGCACGGTTAAGGTTTAGCAAATGCGAATCCATACGCAAAAAATGGCAATAAACGCGAACTATGCAGGGCGATTTTGTGGCGCGCTTTGCATTGAATGCGGATTGGGTTAATATAATATTGGATTTGTGTGGCGTTGGTATAATGCTAGAATTTTTGATTTTGGCAGAAAACTAAGGAGTTTGAAATGACACCAAAACAAGACCACATAGAGCAATTTTTCAATAACTCATATTTACACTTATTGTGGCAATAATGCGGAGAAAAATTAAGCGAAATGACAAAGGTTTTTGAGGAAATTTATAGATTACTTAATAATATAAACGCAAAGGAAGATGATATATTAAACAATACTCAAATCCACATTAAGTAATTAAAATGTGGCTTAGAGTATGATGCACACGATGAAAAACAAGTATATTATTCGTTCAAGAATGTTAGAGACGAAATTTGTGAGCGATTCTTAAATTATTTTCTACTTCGCTTACGCTCGTAGCTTTGCAAGAATTTTAGATATTAGAGCGGTAAAAATTGCAAAAATTTGTCATATTTTACATTGAGGTTTTGCCAAAACCGAAATATCTCTATTTATTGCGTATTTTTAGATACTTCGCTCGTTTCACTCGCTTAGTATGACAAGCGTTGTCGTCATTGCTAGCAAAAGCGACTTTGTCAAAAGTAGCATTTGCGTGGTAATCTTTTTATTAGTGTTTGTCAAAAGCGTGTTTTGACATTTTGTAGCGATATATCGCCACGATTCTAGCCTTTTTGACAAAAGCCTAGAATCTCGCAATGACAACATAAACGCAGATTCTGTGATTTGGCGCAAAACTCGCAGAATCTCATTTCGTAAAATCTACTACAAATCTCACCCTTTATTTTCAAGCAATTCTTGCCATTTTTGGATTACCACAGATTGTGAGAATTTTTCACTTACAAGCTGTTTAGATTCTGCGCCAAAGTTAGAGCGCAAATTTTCATCACTCATTAGCGCAATTAAATGCTTTGCATAACCCTCCAAGTCATTATCGCTCACCAAATAGCCACTTTTATTATGCGCGATAATATCGTTAGGTCCTGTGGCGATGTCAAAGGCGATACAAGGCAAGCCGTAGCTAGAAGCCTCCACAAGCACCATAGGGAATCCCTCAAAGTGCGAACTCATCGCATAGATACTCGCCCCCAAATATTCGCGCTCGATTTCTTTGGTAAATGGCTTTATGATTATAGAATCTTGCAAGTTTAGGGATTTGATTTTGGATTCTATTTCGCTTTTTAGGACGCCATCGCCTACGATTGCGAGTTTCCACTCGGCTAGATTTTCTTTGTCATTGCGAGATTTTACGGCAGTAAAATCGTGGCAATCTATGTTTGCGGAATCAAACCCACCCCCTGTATCCCCCTCCGCAAGGGAGGGGGATATTACGCCGTCATTGCGAGATTCGGCAACGCCGAATCGTGACAATCTATTAGGGAGGCTCTGCACTTTTGCTGAATCACTTACCTGCAACGAATCTGCATTGATTTGCTTTTCTATCATTGATTCACTTTGTCTTTTTAAGTTGCTTGATTTGGATTGCTTCGTTGCACTCGCTTCGCTTCGTGCGCCTCGCAATGACAAATCAGAAGATTCACGATTCGCATTAGAATTTGCAATCCTCTCTTGCACTATTTTCCAAATATCAATCAATCGCAAAAAGCCTTTTTGGTCGCCATTATCCATTCGTCCCACGCTTAGCACCGCGTTTTGCGCGTAGTTTGTGCTTTTTTGCGGGATTTGTGGGATAAAGTTTGGGATTACACGCACATTTTTATGATAGCGTTGCCAAGTGGGCAACTCACGCGATGATAGCACGACAAGCGTGTCAAAATAGTGCAGTTTGCGCCTTGCCTTTTTAGGGGCACTCAAATGCCACAGGCGCACAAATAACGGCTTAAAATCCCGCTTTTTAGGCGCAAAAAGCGGGATAAACCACCCATCATTTGCTAGCACAATGTCGGCGTTTGTTTGCCTTGCGATTTTGTGCGTTTTTAGGCAAAAAAGGACGCGCAAAATGCTTTTGTGAAAAAGGGTGATAAGCGGATTTTTGGATTTTGCTTTTGTGTCGCAAAGATAGACGCAAGAAATGCGCGAATCAAGCGGATAAATGGGCGTTTTGTGTGTGCGAAAAAAGCTAATGATTTGCACTTCATAACCCAGATTTTGCGCAAAGGCATTTGCGAGATTTGCGCCCACGCGCTCCCCACCACCGCCCTCTGTAATGTCTTTTAGTGTGATTAGGATTTTCATTTGAAGTGTAAAAAGCCAAAGGATTAGTTTGCAGATATGTGGGGCAAAAATTCTAATTTCTCAAAGCTTTTTAGTGCGGGGGCAAGGGTTTTTTTGTTTGCATTTAATAGTTCTAAAAGCTGACTTTTTGCCACCTGCATAAGCGCGTATTCTAGGCTTTTGGCGTCATTTTCTTCGATTAACGCGCTTAAAAAAAGCACTCTCTCTTCATCGCTTTTTAAATAATTGCATTCCTCAAAATCTCTAAATTTTTTCATCTTTATACTCCTCTAAAATCACCTTTGCTTTGGTAATATCGCGCTTTTGCGTGTCTTTGTCGCCACCTAGCAGTAGCACCACGCCATCAAGTAAAGCGTAATAGATTCTTGTGCCACTGCGATTAAAAAAGCGCAATTCTTTTAGCTCATTATCAATCACTTTAAAATCGCCAAAATGTCCATAAAGTCGTATCCTAGCAAGTCTTTGGTAGATTTGCTTTTTTGTGGCATTATCTGCCAAAGATTCAAACCAATGGCTAAATTCCGCGCTTTCTATGATTTTCATAATGGATTATACTTTATTTTTCTTTAGTTTTTTGCATTTTGGTGAGATTTGTCATTTTGGCGATTTTCATAGATTTTTATGTATTTAGAAAAAGTCCCAAGCGCATTGCATAGGCTTATCACAAAGCCTTTGTAGCCATAAAATATGCCTTTGCGAAAAAAGTAATCGCGCACAAAGCAAAAAAACCCGTGAATAAATGCTTTTAGCGGGGTTGAGTGCTTGCTTGCGTGTTCTTTGGCGTATAGTGTGGAGTATTTTTGCACTTTTTCAAAGATTTGCGCGATTCCACTGCACGCATAATGTTTGATATGCCCTTGCAAGCGAATCTTTTGTGCGTTTGGCGGGATTATCACACTCTCATGCACAATGTTTTCATTAAAGCGCGTGAAGTTTTTATTAAAGATTCGCCATACAAAGTCCGGACTCCACCCGCACGCCTTTATCCACTCGCCTTTATAGAGATTTTTGCGCGAGATGGCGTAGATATTTTGGGGCTGCAAATTTAGGGCTTTGATTGCGTTTAACGCGCTAGATTCTAGCACTTCATCAGAATCTAGACTTAAAATCCACTCGTTTTTGGCATAGCTCACACAGAGATTTTTTAGCGCACCAAAGCCGATAAACTCGCTTTGTTTGATTTGCAAACGCCCATAAGTCGCGTTAAAATCCTGCGCGATTTGCAGTGTAGCGTCCGTGCTTCCATTATCGAGCAAGATGATTTCATCAAATTCTTTTAGCGATTCTAAGCACTCTTTTAGCGTGGCTTGGGCATTTTTTACGATAATGCAGACTGAGATTTTAGCGGGGTTATTCATTTGTCCTCCGTCAAAGTAAAATCAAAAAAACTTAAAAAAACGCATTATACAAAAATATGCAAAATACAATAGATTTGCCAAAATCTAAACCAAACACAAAATAAAATAAGCAACAAAACAAGTAAAAAAGGAATAAATTTTGCTAAATTTTGCGATAGCGTATAGCGAGCATAAGTGATAAAAATATGTCGTTTGAAAAAATCCAAAAATCCCCCAAAGGAGCATTCACAATGAAAAAAAGCCCAAACATATCAAATCCAAAATACACAAAATACACGCAACAAAAACTACGCACAAAAGCATACACAAAATGGGGTATTTTTGTTGCGTTTATCCCTGCTTTTTTGGGATTTTTTGGGCTATGTAGTTTGCTAAGTTTATGTGTGGCTTACGCTCCGCAGATTGATTTTAACCCACCTGATTATGTCGAAGAAATGCCTAGCAAGGAGTTTTTGCCCGCTCCTGCTCAAGCAGGAAGTCTTTTTGGGCAGGGCGAGCGTCCGTTGTTTGCGGATAGACGGGCTATGCGTCCAAATGATTTAATCACCATAAATATCGATGAAAACTCCACCGCCTCACTCTCTAGCTCCAAAAACTACACTTCCACTAGCAATGGACAAACAAACGCCCCCGTGCTAAACTATAACGGCACAGATGAGGAAGTCGCTAAAGATACCCAAGAGCTAAACAACACCACAAACTATTCACTGCAAAAAACTACGGATAATTCGACATTTAACGGCAGTGGCGCACAAAGTCGCAATGACGCGCTAAAATTTTTTATCACTGCTAGAATCCTAAAAGTCCTAGAAAATGGCAACTACTTTGTCTATGGGCATAATGAAGTCCTAATCGATGGCGAAAAACGGCTAGTAACCATAAGTGGCGTAATCCGCCCCTATGATATAGCTAGGGACAATACGATTTCATCAAAATATATTTCAGACTCTAAAATCTCATATCTAAGCGTGGGCTCTATCGGGCAGACAAACCACAAAAAAGACGGCTCACAAGCGGTAGAAAATGAGTTTCCTTTTTAGGTAGTTTTGGGGTTTTATTTTGTAGATTTTGGTTTGTGGATTTTATTTTGCGGTTTATGGTGCGAGATTTTGGATAAGATTTTGGAAAATACTTTTAAAAATCATAAACCTATTTGCATTATCCCTGCTAGAGGCGGTAGCAAGCGAATCCCGCACAAAAATATCAAAAACTTTTGTGGCAAACCTATCATCGCTTATTCGATACAAAATGCTCTAAAATCTAATCTATTTTCTAGCCAACATTCTTCGCATTGTTCGCATTTCTCACACTTACCACATTTTTCACACCAAAATCCACCACACAAAAACATATCTTTGCAAGCCTTGCAAAAAGCCACTTTTGCGCAAAATCCCCCCCAAAATCAAAGCCAAAATCCATTTATAATCGTTAGCACCGATGATAAAAAAATCGCTAAAATCGCTAAACAATACGGGGCGTCCGTGCCTTTTATGCGCCCTAGCAATCTAGCAAACGACACCACCGCGACACTTCCTGTGGTGGCACACGCGCTAGATTTTTTGCGCGATTTTGGAGGGGATTTGGGGGTGGAGATTTGCGAGCAAACGCCTGTGTGCGTGCTATATCCTACCGCGCCGCTTATTGATTTTAGGCATATTGTGAGAAGTTTTGAGATATTTTTGAATGCTAGCAAGAAAACGGGGTGTGAATATGTGTTTTTTGCAAATGAGCTAGCAAAAAATCCTCTGCGTGGCTTTGTGCTAGAATCTAAAATGGATTTAGCAGGGGGTTTAGGCGATAATTTTGGAGCGGATTTTATGAGGGGTTTTAGGGCGGATTTTTGCGATGATTTTGATAAGGATTTTTTGGGGGAGTTTGAAGAGGATTTTGGGCAAGATTTGACTGCGGATTTTAGCACAAAAATTGGGAAGCCAAAAATGCTTTTTAAGCAATATGAGGGCGTGCGCTCGCAGGATTTGCCACGCGTATATGTCGATGCGGGCGTGCTTTATTGGGGTAGGGCTAGCACTTTTTGTGCGCAAAAACCCATTTTTTCTAGCCACTCACTTGCTATCACGCTAGATTCTAACCACGCACAAGACATAGACACCATTAGTGATTGGAATCTAGCAAAGGCGAAATTTTTAGCATTGCAAAAAGCTACAAAAGCAAAAAATACACAAAATACCAAAAATGACTAGCAAAAAACAATCATCACAAATTCATTGCGCAATCTTAACTAGCTTTGGGGGGAAAGCAGGTGGCGGGCATTTGCACCGAGTGCAAAAAATAAAAACAATGCTTCAAAAATATCTTGCTTCTTGTGATAAAAATGTGGATTTTGTAATGCTAAATAGCGAGGAAAAAGGACAAAAAAAATGGACTTCTTTGAGTGAATTTCGCGCTATTATCGCTAAATACGCATTTATCATCATCGATAGCTATGAGCTAAAATCTAAGCATTTTAAAGCCCTACTAAAAAGGCAAAACGCTAATAAAGTTTTGATACTTGATGATAGGGCTAGGTTTTTAGATTTTGCATATAAACGATTTGCAAAAAAAATGTGTGCAAAAAATCCGCAAAAAATAGTAGATTTTACAAACGCGCTAAGGGGCATATTTGTGCTAAATAGCGGGTTATCTAGTGAGAATCTTTTGAGGGATTTTGAAAACAAGCTAGCAAAAAAAACAGCAAAAAAAATCAATAATTTGCGCACAAAAAAATGCGCTATAAATGCCACGCCTAATCGCTTAGATTTTGGTTTAGATTTTGCTATTTTGAGTGATTTTCTCACAAATAATGTCTTTTATGGCTCAAAGTTTTTTATCAAAAATGCAGATTTTGATTTTGCAAAAAATAAAACAAAAAAGCGACTTATAAAGCCTCATATCAAAGATATGTTAATCACATTTGGTGCGTGCGATAAACAAAACTACACACAACAAATATCAAATATGCTACATAAGATTATCTCGCAAGATAAAAATCTAGCTAGCATTTTAGATTCTAGTATTTGCCTACATATCATTTTGGGCGGGTTTTATCCACATATTTTTAAGCCAAAATCTAGTATGGCAAAATCTAATCCAAAATCTAGCGTGTCAAACCAACGCATAAAAATCACTTACAAAATCTACCAAAATATCCCTTCAAAAGATTTTGCTAGAGTGATGAGAGAGTGCGACATAGCAATAAGTGCTGGGGGGCAGAGCCTCTATGAGCTAGCACAAAGCGCGCTTCCATTTATCATTATCCCAACTGCTAGTAATCAACTAGCACAATCTAGCGCGTTTGCCAAAAAAACAGGGGCGTTTTTGCTAAAAACTCATACTAACGCAAAAAATCATAAGATTTTCCACCAAAATCTAGCCAAAGCATTATCACGCCTTAGCCAAAAAAAGCGTGCAAAAATAAGCCAAAATCTAGCAAAACTAGAGCTAGGAAAATCCGCTAGCGACATAGCTCATAGATTTTTGGGATAAATATTTATGCTAATGCTATTTGGATTTTGATAGGCAATATTCTCTAAAGTTTTTTCAAAGCCTAAGCACAAAATCTTGCCCAAATTTTTACCAAAATTTTTACTAAAGTTGCGATATTCTCAAAAATCGCCTACGCGTAGCATTGCCACACAACTATCATTGCAAAAACTTAAAATTTACAAAAAGTGGATAAAATCTTGCGAATTGTGTTTTCACATTTGTGTTTTACACAAAAATCTACATTTTGGAGTATCTAAATGAACCAACAAAATAGCGCGATAAACGCGACAAACACAGCCTTTAGGACAAAAAAAGCAAAGCTAGCAGGCGTGCTAATGGCTAGCTTTTTGGGATTTGGGGGGGTAAATTTCGCAGTGGCGAAAGTGCTAGCCACAGTCGAAGGAGTGCAGATAACTGATGCGGATTTTGATGAGATAAAAGCGCAAAATCCAAACTTTGAGTTTGACAAGCTCACAAAAGAGCAAAAACAAGAGCTAGTAAATAGCGCGGTGATTCGTATTTTGATAGCTAAAGAAGCGCAAAAAAATAAGCTAGATTCTACCCCAGAATTTACCCAAGCCTACAACAAAATCACCAAAAACATAAAAGACGGGCTTTTGGTAGATATATGGCAACAAAAAGAAGCGCAAAATATCGCTAGCAAAATCACTGTAACCGACCAAGAAGCAAAGGCGTTTTTTGACAAAAATAGCGCGCAATTTTCTAAGCCAAATGTAACTGCGCGACATATCCTTGTAAAAACCGAATCAGAGGCAAAAAAAGTCATCGATGAGCTAAACAAAACTCCTAAAAATAAAGTAGAGCAAAAATTTAGCGAAATCGCAAATAAGCAAAGTATTGATGCGGGAAATAAGCAAGTCCAAAACGGCGGGCTTTTAGGTAGCTTTACTAAAGAGCAAATGGTAAAACCTTTTTCAGATGCGGCGTTTGCTATGAGTGTGGGCAACTACTCAAAAAGCCCTGTGAAAACGGATTTTGGCTACCATATCATCTATGTCATCGACAAGGCTGATAAATATGATTTTGACAAAATCAAAGAGGGGCTAAAACAAGAAATAGGACAGCAAAAACTGCTTGAAGAAATGCAAAAAAAGATAGATTCTCTCCGCGCAAAAGCAAAAGTGCAAATTTCTTTATAAGAGGATTTGTAAGTTTTTTGCGATAGCAAAAAATCGCATTATAAATTGCATTTGGAGGGGGATTTTGGTTTAAATGCTTGATGAAAAATTTTAGAGGGCTTAACAGAGGGGGTTTAGAATAATTTTACAAAATCGCCTTAAAGTGAGATAGATAAGGGGGTTTTTATGTCTAGTTGCTTTAAGTTTTTTTCAAGTATGTTTTTTAGCTTTTTATGCTTTTTCTTGCTTATTTTTTATCCTGCTTTACTTTGTGCTAAATCAACAAGTATAGACACACAACCTACTAATATTGATTTGACTTATCACACATTGACACATAGCCAAAATCTAGCAATGCAAGATATAGCTGATATAGATTCTATGATGAGTGCGCACGCTACTTCACTTTTGTCAAAAAAATTTGTCCAAAAACTACAATCCAAAAAAATCATCGCCATTTCACACATAAAAAACACCACACAAGAACCTATCGACATAGAATCTATAATGGTTGGTTTTAAACAAAGCGTTGCGGAAAAATTTGTTTTTACAAATGCGATTGCTAGCAATGCCAATACGGCTGATAATCTCATAAAAGATTCTCGCACATTGCGCAATAGTGCCGAATATAATCAATACACCACCAAAGAGGAGGGAGGCTTACTAGCACCTGATTATTCACTATCTGGCAAAGTAAGCAAGAGGGTAAAAACCATAGGCAAAGAAGTGCGACTAGAATATGAGATTTTGCTAAGGCTTACAGATTTAGCCACAGGCATAGAAGTATGGAGCAATATCGCAAAATCCACTAAAATCCTGCCTAAAAATGTAGCGCAAACATATCTGCAAGAATCTAAAAAACAAGAATCTATCGCCATATCGCTAAATGCTCCAAAAGCAACAATGAGCAATAACGAGTGGGAAAAGGCGTATGAAAAATGCTTAAACGAGGATTTTAGCGCGTGCCAAAGATTGGTAGATAATGGCTTAGCAAGCGTTTTGCAATGCGAAAAATACTCGTGCAATAAAATAGGGACTATTTTGCGTAATATTGGGCGAATAGATGAGGCAATGGAGTATTATAAGCGGGCGATTAGTTTGGGGGATTATGAGGGGTATCGTTTTTTAGGGATTTTATATGGTTCTTTCAAAAAAGATTTTACTAATGCAAAGAAAAATTACGAAATCGCTTGTGATAAATATAAGGAAAAAGAATCTTGTTTCTTGTTGGCTCTAATGTATGAAAAAAATGAGGGTATTCCACAAGATACACAAAAAGCTACTTATTACCATAAAAAGGCGTGTGATTTGGGTAGCGAAATTTGCAAATCTTTCAACTTATTAAAAACAACCTTGCAAGAATCAAAGCAAAAATGGGAGGATTGCACAAAATATAAAAACGCTAGCGTATGCAAAACAATCATTGATAGTGGTTTTCCAAGTGCGGATAAATGCGATGATAAGCAAAACTGCAATGACATAGGAATAATTTACAATTTAGCAGGGTATCCAAAGCAAGCAATCTCATACTATGAGAGAGCTATTTCTTTAGGATATGATAAGGCATATTTTAATCTAGGGCTTTTGTATCAACAAAACAATGATAAGGAAAAGGCAAAGAAATATTACCAGCCCGCCTGTGATAAAGGCATATATGAAGCGTGTTATGGGCTAGCGTATTTTTTAATAGAGGAGCGAGATTTTTTCAATGCAAAGAAAAATTTTGAAATTTTATGCGATAAATCAAATAGTAGTTTCAAGGGCGATTCTTGTGCGTTGTTAGGGACAATGTATGTAAATGGCGAGGGCGTAAGACAAGATTATTCTAAAGCATTTGAATATTACAAAAAATCTTGCGAATTTAAATCGCCTGCAGGGTGTAATAATTTGGGCGTGGCTTATGATTTTGGACAGGGCGTAAAACAGGATTTTTCATTAGCAAAACAATATTATGGCAAGGCTTGTGATTTGGGAAGTCAAAAGGCTTGTGATAATTACAAAAAGCTAAATTCTCAAAATAGCCACTAAAGCCACTTTTTGTCATATATTTGGCATCGCTAGAATCCAAAATATCTAAATGAGACTACAATTTTATAAAAGCCTAGATTCTTGCAATGATGACAAATCCATTGTCGGGGCTTAGGTTTTTGCAAGAAGCCAAAGTATTTATGCGATTTATATGTGGGTTGTGGAAGCAGAGAAGCAGGCAAGTAATAAAGGATAAAAGTGAAAAAATAAAAAAAGTAAAAATGGGGTTCTTGCGCTTTTTGCATTTTTGCGTTATTGATTAGATTCTTTTTGCATAGAATCTATAAACAAATATTTATGCTCTTTTGGCAATGCTTGGAAAATGGATTCTGCAAGATCTTGTATCTCCCATAGCGCGTAATGCGAGCTACGAAGCTCCAAAAAATTTTGCAAACTCCTAGCATTGATACTCCACGCTAGCTCGGTTAGATAGCATTCTGGCATAGCAAACTTTGCAAAATCCATTTTCATATCGGGTTCATTTAGTAGGTTTTGCAATGCTTTTAGCGCGTTTAGACTAGCATTATCCACTAGCTCATTGCCCGTTAGTTTGATAAACTTACTCGCGCTCTCTAGCGAGCTAATATCAGCTTTTTTGAGTTCTTTTAGCGTGTAGCGGGAGGATTTGACACTATAAGAGGCGATGCGGTGTCTTGTTAGCTCTTGCAAGCAAGCCCTTGAAATGCCTTTTATGTAAAAGTTGTAGTAGAGATGCTCTAGGGTGGATTTATGTTTGTTGATATTACCTACGCGATAGATTAGCTTTTTGTCTATCTCGCCACCATTATCGCTTTTATCAAAGCTCTGCCAACAAGCCCGAATCGCATTTGAGCAGATAGGAAGTGGCGTATAATGTAGCAATTCTACCTGCGGTGGCTTTACAAGCCTAGACATCACAAACCCTTGCCTATTGTTTGTAGTTTTGTAGTATTTAGCACGCGTTATTGTTTTCTAGCATTTGCTTCATTTACGCGGATAGTCCTGCCATTAAAGTTTGTATTATCAAGCGCACTCATTGCAGCTTGGGCTTGCTCATCGTCCATTTCTACAAATCCAAATCCCTTTGGTCTGCCGCTTTCCCTATCATTTATCAGCTTTACGCTATGGACTTTGCCATACTGCGAAAACAACGCGTTCATTTCTTCATTTGTCGTAGAATACGGGAGATTCCCTACATAAATGCTTTTCATCACAATGCTCCAAAAGTAAGATTCAAATGCCTCATTAAAAATCCTAAATCAAACTCACAAAATTACAAAATCTTGCTAAAACTTTTTGTCAAATCTTACTTATGCCAAACTTGCCAAAACTTCATAAACACAAGAATCTTAATTTTAGAAATTGCCTCTAAGCCTTTAATGCAACATTAAACCTTGCAATCGTAGGCTTTTTATCCTTAAAATTTGATAAATTTTAAGAAAACCATTGCTATTTTGTGCGATTTGTAGATAGTTTTGTAAGATTTGGTGCAAAAAATTAAAAATATTATATAATGCTCGCTACTAAAAATTTTAAGGACAATCTATATGTCTATCATTTCTGCAAAATCTATATATGACTTCAAGCAAAATCCACAAGATTTTTGCATTATTGATATTCGTGGTAAGCAGGCGTTTTTGGGTGCGCATTTGCGAGATTCTCACAACGCAAGCGATATATCACAAGTAATTAGCTTATTAGAATCTAATATTTATTCCCCCCCCCCCCCCGACTATCTGCCCCCCGATAATCCCTCTAAAAACAACCTCCATAAACCGCTTTTAGTCCTATGCTTTAGCAGTGTGAGGGCAAAATCTTTTGCCCAAAGCCTTGCAAAAAATAGCGATTTTTTAGCCCTCTATGGGCATAATCGTTTGTATTACCTTGAATGCGGGATTATGGAAGCTTATGATGCGGGGCTAGAGATATTGCAGGGAAATGATAATGCTTTAGCACAACACACCTCACAAAATAATATAGCACAACGCCTACCACCCCAAACAAAACAAACAGCAAAAAAATCCCAAGAATCAAATCCCCTAATCGCCCAAACTATCGCCACGCTAGAAGAAAAATACCTTGCAAGCAAAAAAGCGTGGGTAGTTACTTTTAGCGGGGGCAAAGATTCTACTTGCGTGTTGCAATTAGTGTATGAAATGCTTTTTTCTCTGCCCGCGCATTTGCGCCGTCCTACCTTTGCTATCGCGTCAAATACGCTTGTAGAAGCCCCGCATATTGATAAATTTTTACGCGCTGTGATTGATTCGATAAACGCCCACGCTAAAGCGCATAATATCCCTTTTGAAGTGATTATCGTAGAGCCAAGTTTGAAAGATAACTTTTGGGTAAATCTCATCGGCAAAGGCTACCCAAGCCCCACGCGCACATTTCGCTGGTGCACCGAGCGACTAAAAATCAACCCAGCCAAAGCGCAAGTCGCAAAAATCACGCAAAAATTTGGCTCGTGCATTTTGTTGCTAGGTTCGCGCAAATCCGAATCAACCAATCGCAAAAAATCCATTGAAAAGAGAATCTTAAATGAGGACGGCTACTCTCAACACCACGATTTCCCCGACACGCTGACATACTCGCCCATTGCAGAGTGGGACACGGACTCTGTGTGGGGATACTTGCTTAGCCATAAGCCATTGTGGGACAAAGACCATAGCGAGCTTTTCGCACTCTATTCAAAAGCAAGTGGGGAAGAGTGTCAATTTATCACGGATTTAGCACAGAGTAGTTGCGGTGGCTCGCGCTTTGGGTGCTGGGTATGCACGGTGGTAAATGAAGACAAATCAATGCAGGGCTTTATCAGCACGGGCGAGACACACTTAAAGCCATTAAATGAGTTTCGCAACTACATTAAAGAAAAGCGTGAGAATCCAAACGCGAGGGCGGACTATAAGCGCGATGGACGGGCGGTGTATAAGGTGGGTGGGCTAGGACCATTTCTTAGCCACATTCGCATAGAGATGCTAGAGCGACTTTTGAGTGCGGAGAGGGAGTTTTTGGATTCTAAAAAGGGTGCAGAAAATGCGACAAATGCGAGGCAAAAACTCATAAGCGATGAGCAGATTCTAGAAATTCAAGCCCAGTGGAGCAAGGATTTTGATTTATCCCACACCGCCATAACAATCGCACAAAAATTTAACCGACTAAAAGGAGTAAAAATGGAAAAAAGCAACATTTTGCATAAAGAGATTTTAGATGAAGTCATAAGGGATATAAACGGCAAATACGGGCAAGATACGCTTGATAGCACAACGATTGAAAATCTCATCAAGCAATCAATGAGTATTTGTAACAATGCAGGCTCTCGTGGCAGACATAGCGCGCCCGCACAGATTAAAGATGAAATAGAAAAATTGCTAAATGACAAAAGCGCGAAATCACAATATATGCCACAAAAGCAGGAGGCATAAATGTTTATTAGCAAAATCACAATATGCAATCTTTTTGCTTACTATGGGGAGCAAAGTGTAGAATTTGAGCGCAAAGAGGACAAAAATCTTTATTGCATTTATGGGGATAATGGCTTTGGCAAGACGAGCTTTATCCGCTGTGCGAAGTTGTTATTTCTAGGCACGGGCGGGGTGAGTGAAAATCTGCCTAGCGTAATTGGGCGATTTGCACCAAATGAAAAAAATTACAAAAAATTTATCAAGGGAAATAGCACAAATTGGAATGGAATCTTAAACAAAAACGCGCTAAATGAGGGAAAAAGAGAATTTTTTGTGCGATTTAATGGCGAAATAGATGGCAATAAATTCTGCATAGAGCGATTTTGGGAAAATGTGCAAGAAACACAAATCAAAGAAACATTATTTTTGCAAATAGATGGGCAAACTTATGAAAATGATGAAGCACAACATAGGTTAAATAACATTTTGCCCGAAAATTTCGTGGAATTTTTCTTTTTTGATGGCGAGGAAATAGAAAACATTAGCGATAATCTCCGCACAAAATTGCGCGAAAAAATCGTAGAGATTTTGCAGATTAGCCCGCTTGAAATTATCATAAAACAAACTCAAAGATTAAAAGATGAGCTAATCGCAAACGAATCAAAAAATCAAGAATTAAGAGATAGCCTAGATATTAGAAAAAAGCAACAAGACACAAAAGAAACCGAGATTCAAGCTAAAAGCAATGCAATAAACAATGAGCAAACACAATTACAAGAAAATGCACAAAAAATCAAAAATTTAGAGCGCAAGTTAGAAAAAATTATCGCTGATAGTAGTGCAGAATTACAAGAATTAACAACAGAGAAAAACCAAGTTGATAAAGATTTGTTTGATATTAAGCAATCTCTTATTAGCAGTATAAAATCCGTAGTTTTTGCAAGTAATGCCACGCTTATCAAAAGATTGCAAGAGGAAATAGACAGCATAGAATCTAACGCCAATAAAAGCGACATAGAAGCATTAAAGCGACTTACCCCAAGTATGCAAATAATCGCAGAGGAAAAAATCCAAGATTTTATCCAAGAGGGCGACACGCAAGAATCTAATATGATTTTAAAATTTAAAGATTTATTTAGCGATATTATGCGCCAAATGCCAAAAAATCTAGAATCTAAAATCGCCAAAGAAAGCTCAAAAATCCCACTTGAATGTATAAAAACCATTAACGAAAATATCATAAGGACTGAATCTAGTAGCCTACAACAAAATATTCAACAAATCAAAAAAAATAAAACCACCCTAAATCACATAAAAGCCCAAATCGATGAACTAAACGCCGATGAGAGAGCAAAAACAAAACAAGATGAAATTAACGACGAAATACAAAAATGCAAGGAAAAAGACAATGAATTACAGCCAAAGCTAGAGGAAAATAAACGCGAACTAGAGCAGCTAAAAATCCAAAAAGCAAACTTGCAAAAAGAAATAGATTCACTAGAGCAAAGCATCAACACCGAGCGCATAGAGCATAAGCTCCATTTGCTTAAGGTATTATGTGAAAGTATGAGTATCTACAAAGACAAACTTATAGGCAAGTTGCGAGATGAACTCCACGATAAGATTTTGGAAAAATACAAGCAAATTATCCCAAATGACAATATAGCAGAGCTAGAAATTAGCGAAGAATTTGAGATTGTTTTGAAAGATAAATATGGCGAGCCAATCATCGTAGAATCCCAAAGTAGCGGACAAAAGCAGATTTTAGCTATTAGCATATTTTGGGCATTAAGCGAGCTATCAAATTCTAAAATTCCGCTAATTATTGACACGCCATTAAGTCGCATCGATGAGCATAATCGCGCTCGTATCATTAAGCATTATTACGCCAAAGGCACACAAGTCATAATCCTCCCACATAGTGGAGAAATGGGCGTAAGAGAATACGACTATGTGATACCAAACTTAGCAGGATTGTATAAAATCCATAACGATAATGATAGGAGCCACGCGGTTGTCAAGCTAGCTAACAAAGAGGATGTTATATTTACATAAAGGAGCGCAAAATGGCAGATTTTCATAGCACAGATAAAGAGGAATTGTGTATAGATGGAGTGCGTAAAGAGGGGTTTGGGTATAGCGAATCGCTAGGATTTAGCGAGGGAGAGTTTCCTAAATATTTTGTGATAAGGGTGGCGTTGGCTAGGGCATTGCAACTGCCAAGAATACCATTAGAATCACCACAATGGGATGATAAAAAACTAGGTGGAGAAAAAGGCAAGGAATATCACTTAGAGCAACTCACAGGCAAAGATAGCAAAAACAAGGATGATTTTGATGTCCTCACTCGCGCTTTGCTATATATCAAGCACAAAGAGGAGCTAGATAGAGATAATATCGATATTTTTAGCGATGAGAAAAAATATACAGATATTTTGGGCAAATACATTCGGCGTGGATTGTATGAGCTGCGACACTCGTGGAAAAACAATGACTGCTTTTATCAATGGTGCTTGGATAATCTAAATCTACATTCAGCACAAAATGCTACAAACGAAGCTAAATCTACAAATATATCTAGCGATAATAGCCATTTTACGCACTTACAAAAATATTTTAGACAATTTGCCATTAACATACAGCTTGTCAATGAAACAGATTCTTATCGCTACCATATTTGCAAGATTGAGCTTGAAGATTCAGATAAAATATCAGCTTTTAAAACAAAGGCAAAATACCTTGATGATGAGTTTGGATTCCCCGTGCTAGTAGAATCGTGCGAAGGAATGCAAAGGGCATATAATATCCAAATCGCAAAACCAGAATCGCAATGGCAAAATTTAGGCTTAGTAGAATTTAAAGAGGGTTTGGCAAAGCTAAAAATGCGCGATTTTAAGCTAGGCATTTATGCGGGGAATGAGGTGGATAAAAGTCCATTTTGTTTTGATTTGGCAGATGCGCCACATTGCTTTGTCGCGGGGACGACAAACAGTGGCAAGACAAAATTTATCCAAACAATGATAGTGTGTTTAGCCCAAAATCCAAACACACAAATCATCGTCCTAGACCCAAAAGGCGGGATTGATTTTAGGGTATTTGGCTCTAAAATCAATCTTATTGTGGATATGCAAGAAGCGGGGGATGTAATCGAAAATCTCATCGATGAGATGAATGAGCGAAACGCTAAAATGAGCGAAACAGGCGTAAGTAACATACAAGATTTAGGGCTAAAATTTCGCGTGCTAATCATCGATGAGCTAAATAATTTAGTCGAAAACAACAAGGGCATAAAAGATAGAATCGCAAGACTTGCTGAAATGGCTAGGCAGGCGGGAATCCACCTCGTGCTAGGAACGCAACGCCCCGATGGCAAACTTCTAATGGGATTGCGCAATAATATCGATGGCAAAATCGCCCTGCGCGTAGGCAAAGAAACAGAATCTAAAATCATACTTGATGAAGTGGGCGCAGAAAAACTACTAGGCAAAGGCGATATGTTAATCAAAATGGGAAATATGCCAAGACGAAAGCATATCTTTAGCTGTTTTTTACAAAATGATGAAATAAAAAGCTTAATTTGATGATTTATCCGCGTATAAATCCACGCTTTGTGCGCAAGGCAACAACGCGTAAGATTCTAGCTTCGTGCTTTTTGGTGCGCCACATTTTATTTGCGATTTGTTAATTTATATTTTTTTATAAATCATACATACGCGATACTAAATTTCTACAATCCTAATTTTCACACAATCCTAAATTTCGCGCTATTTTTACAAAAAATGCTATTGTAGTTCAAAATATCGCTAAATCCAAATTCCCATAATAAAAATTCGCTTCCACGCCTCTCAAAAAATAGCGTGATGACTTGTTTGTCTGTGTGAATGCTCCACTGCCTCATCGGGTAGTAAAGCTGACGAAAAGAAAAAATGTTAGGAAAAATCAATACAAAAATTCAATAAGTCGCCACACATATTCAGTTTGTTAGATATATACCATAGGTATAACCTTCCAAATATGCTTGCATAGCATCTTTATGTCTAACCGCCCCTGCCTGACTTTCTGGCAAATGGCTTAAATCAGTTTTTGTCGGTTGATTGTTTAGGGCATCTAGTAAGCCATCAACATACGCACAACCTGCGCATTTATGTCTGCCACCCGCTTGATTGTTTTGGGCTGGTGCTAAATCTAAAAATTGTGGATAATGTCTATGTTGCTTATTGCAGAGCATAATATCTCCTTTATTATAAAATAAAAGGAATAGTGTATCGTATTTATGCTAAAAGAAACATAAAAATGTTTTATCGCTTTAGTAATCACTTCTTATTAGCAACTCACTTACTTCGCCCCTTTTGTCGCCTTTGCAGTTGATTGCGCGTCTTGCTTTGATTTCGATGAGTTCAAAATCTTTATAGAGTTCGCGGATAAATTCTGTGTTTGAATTGCTTTGCAAGACTTTCACGCCCCTAGATTCTAAAATCTTAAATGTTTCACAAAGCCTTATTTGTTCGCTTTCCAAAAAATTATCCGTATAACTAACAAAACTCGAAGTTTTATTTAGCGGAAAATATGGCGGGTCAAAATACACAAAATCCCCGCTTTGTGCATCCGCACACGCGCTAGCAAAATCTGTATTGAGAATCTCCACTCCCTGCAAGGCATTATGCGCGTTTAAAATCAAGTCCTCATCATAGATTTTAGGATTTTTATAACTCCCCATAGGCGTGTTAAACTGCCCTTTGGCGTTGTAGCGACATAGTCCATTAAAGCAGGTTTTATTAAGGTAGATAAACCTAGCGGCGCGAAAATCCGCGCTTAAATGCTCAAAATCCGCGCTTCTATCAAGGTTACGGATTGTATAAAAAGATTCTTTGTTGTGATTTTCTTGCAATGTTTTTAATTCGCGCAAAACTTCGCTAGGACTTGCTTGAATCGCCTTATACGCGTTTATTAGCTCGGTATTTTTATCGCTTAAAACTACCTTTTTTATGGGTTTTAAATGTGGGGCATTTGCGCTAAAAAACCTTTGATTTTGCAAAGCAAAAAAGAGCGCACCACCTCCCACAAAGGGCTCAAAATACGCGCTAAAATCTTTTGGCACAAAAGGCAAAAGATTTTCTAAAAGCCCAGCCTTGCCCCCAGCCCATTTGAGAAATGGCTTAGAATATGGCATAGTTGGGTTTATATCGTGCGTGTGGATAGATGACATTGATAGCCTTTTTGATTTTTTACGCGTTTTGTAAGCAATGCCCCTAAAAATATGCCCCACAAAATCTATCAAGCCGATATTCTAGCGTTTTTGCTACAATCACGCATAAAAATTTGCAAAATCTAGGACTTGCTATGCCCCGCATTATTTCTTGTTTTGTGATGACTTTTTTTGTCAAATGCTTTGATTATGTTGCGTTTTATCGCTAGCGTTGTGTTTGTGTATAGTTTTGTTTGGCTTGTGCTATGTGGGATTTTTTGCTAGCTAGCGCAGTGGTGCTATTTCCTATCACACAAAGCGACACAAAAAATGCAAAAAGCAACACGCTAGCACAGCTTTCAATATCATTTTAGCATTTGCTAAATGTATTCAAAAACATAGCCAAAAATCTAACAAACCTAATGCTTGTAAAATCTTAATACAAAATCGTATAAGTCTTTCGTGGTCCGTGCACGCCAAAGACGGTTTGTAGCTCTATGTCTGCGGTGCGCGATGGTCCCGCCACAAAGATAATATTGCTAGGCAAAATCTCTGTGCCACTTCGTTTGCGCTCATATCCTTTGACAAACTCCACGCCACTAAGCATATTTGGCACGATAGATTCTTTTGGGAGCAAGTAAATACAAATATTGGTAATCAGCGAGCTTAGGCGCGGGGCATTTTCATTTGAGCTAAGCGCGATGACACCCAAATCCGCTATACCACAGCGCGCCTGCACCACGCTCACACTAATGCCAAAAAGCCTATCACGCATACAATCCACACTTTGCGCATAAGGCAAAAGCGCGTAAGATTCTAATCCTGCGCTCTTTAGCGCACCACCTAGCGCATTTGTCTCGCAGTCCAAATCACAGTTGCATAAAATCTCTTTGATACTCGCTTCATTTGGGCTTATTTCGCCGTCATTTTCTGCGATGATTGTTGCGATTGTGGTGGGCAAATCAGCCTTGCTAGATTCGATAATAAGTGATTTATTATTCGTATGATTTTCCTTAAAATCACTAAGCAGTGCCTCTTTTGTGCTTCCGCTTAAGTGCAATGGCTGGGGGAATTTTGGCTCGCCATCCGCGATATGTGGGATATGCGTATTGCTCGCAATCGCCTCTTTTATGCGAGCTAAAATCTCCTCCTTTGCATTCAAGGCTTGTGCGTTTAGATTTTGCGCCCCGCCATTTGTGCCATTTTGCCCGCCTTGCCCATTCAAACTTGCATTACTCATATATCACTCCTTGCATTTTTTGCACCTTGCTATGAAGCCCACTGCTTACCTTTGGAAACGCCCGATATTTTACCCATTTATTCAGCAATGGCACAAAACTAGCAAAAGGCTTGCCAAGCGGGGCTAGCCCTGTTAAGCCCATCACAAATCGCCATTTTGCAGGGCTAGTAGCAAGATTTGCAAAGCCTCTCATCGCGCTTTGTTCGGTTGGATTTTGCGTATGCAATGCGCCTTTTGCACCGCCCTCACGCGCATTAGAATTACCCTTTCCAAATGCGCCATACTCCCCATTTGCCTTGACTACCTTGCGCCCCTGTCCCACGCGCTCACTTCGCAAATCGCGTATGAGTTCAGCTAAGGGAATCTCCACAGGACACACTTCGCTACATCGCCCACACAGCGAGCACAAATCAAGCATCGGCGAGCAGGAATTTAGCCCAAAAATCTGCGGGCTAATCACTTCGCCAATGGGTCCGGGATAAGTGCTTAGATAGGCGTGTCCGCCGATTTTATCATACACGGGGCAGTGGTTTAGACAGCTCCCACAGCGGATACAGCTCATCGAGCGGTAGTAGTGGCTATCTTTTAGCATATTTGAGCGGTTATTATCAAGCAAAATGATATGCACTTCTTTTGGTCCGTCTTTTTCGCCCTCTTTGCGCGGGGAAGTGATGATATTATTGTAGCAAGTGATGACGCTCCCCACCGCACTAGGAGCAAGCATAGAATCTAAAATCGCCGCATCTTCAAAGCTCTCTACCACCTTTTCGATTCCACAAATTGCGATATGCACATCTGGCGCGGTGGTGCTCATACGCCCGTTGCCCTCATTCTCAATTAGCCATATCGCGCCCTCATTTGCGATAGCGAAATTTACCCCGCTCATTCCCATAGTAAAGGTTTGAAACTCTTTGCGCATAAAGTTTCGCGCAATGGCGTTTAGCTTTGGAATCTCATTTTCTAGCGGTGCGCCTAATTTCTCGTGGAAAATCTGCCCCACTTCATAGCGGTTTTTATGAATCGCTGGGACGACAATATGCACGGGCGATTCGCCGATAAGCTGGATAATCACTTCACCCAAATCCGTTTCAAACGCCTCTATGCCTTTAGATTCTAAGAAGTGATTTAGCCCGATTTCCTCACTCGCCATTGATTTGCCTTTGAGGATTTTTACCGCGCCTTCTTGCTTCATAATGCCATAAATAATCTCATTTGCTTCCTCTGCGTCCCGCGCCCAATGCACTTTCATACCATTTTTGGTGGCGTTTGCCTCAAATGTTAAGAGATTTTTTTCTAAGTTTTTTAGATTTTTTTGCTTGAGTTCCTTGCCCTTTTGTCGCAAGCCTTCCCAATCAATAAACCTCGTAGTAACGAGTTTTTTGCGATTGCCCCTTAGCGTATCCATCGCGCGGAGCAAATTTTCTTGCAGTTGTTTATTGCTTAGCCCTTTTGCCACTGCGCTGTGGTATTTTGCTTTTAGCTGTGGTGTGCTTAGATTTTGGTTTGTGCTACTCATTGTGCCTCCCTTTGTTGTGTTTGTGGCATTTGTTGTTTGCTTGATACAAGCATTTAAATTCTAGAATCTCGACTTTATTTCGCTTTTGCGTGATATTTTGCGCTTAGGCTATGCCGATTCGCTGTGCCAAAAAATCATACAGATGCACGGGCTTCACACTCACGCCCTGCTTTGCCATAGCCCCTGCGATATTAAGCAAACAACCCGCATCACCTGAAATCATATACTCCACGCCCCGCGATTGTATGTCTTGGACTTTGCGCGTAACCATTGCGTTGCTAACCTCTGGCTCTTTTACGCTAAATGTCCCGCCAAACCCGCAACACTCCTCCTCGCGCTCTAGCTCGATGAGATTGACATTTTTTAGCCCTTTTAGGATTTTTTTCGCAGATTCTATGCACTTTGCGGTGCGGAGCGCGTGGCAGTTGCTATGCCAAGTGATATTTGTGCGCTCGCCCTTATCCTCGTAAGTTACGCCTCTTGCTAGCAAGTATTCGCTGAGCTCATAGATTCTCGCGCAAAAGCCTTTTGCCCGCTCATAATGCTCGCTCCCCTCAAAAAGCTCCAAATAATCCACCCTCATCATTCCTGCGCAAGAGCCACTAGGCACGATGATAGGAATCTCTTCAGCAAAAAGCTCCATATTATGCAGGGCGACTTTGCGCGTCTCATCATAATAGCCCGAATTAAAGCTAGGCTGTCCGCAGCAAGTCTGGTCTTTTTTAAACACCACTTGCGCGCCTGCGTTTTGGAGTAGCTTTATGGCATTGACACAAGTATCGCTATATGCCGCCGTGCCGATACAAGTCGCAAAAAAATACACACGATTTGAGGTGTTTGGGGGATTTTGTGGCATTTTATCTCCTTTGTTTTGCCTTGATTGGACTAAGTCATTGTCGCAAATTTTGGCTTGATTTTGCTTATTAGATTCTCATTGTCATAGCGATAATAATACAAAACTTTGGTTATAAAATACAAAATTTTTGTCATAAAATTTCCGTATGCGTTTGTGAATATATCAAATGTTACTTTTTAGGTATTTGGTATCAAAAATAAAGATTTTATAATAACGGCTTTTAGATATTGTTAAAAATTGTGGTTAGGATAAAAATAACAAAATAACAAAATAGCAAAATCGCTAAAAAAAAGAACAAATATTTTAAGGAAGCAAATGCAAAATAAAGGCAGAAACATAAATGTCGCGCTAATCCAAATGTGTGCTAAACCTTATGCGTTGAGTGAAAATCTAGCCCTAGCGTTAAATCTAGCAAAAGAAGCGCGTAAAAAAGGTGCAAATCTTATAATTTTGCCTGAATTATTTGATAGCGGGTATTGTGTGGGCGATAGGGACGCAGAATTTGGGATAGATTTTAGCGCGATAAAGCGGGACAAAAAAGCGCAACAAAATGCGACATTTAGGGCATTAAGCGATTTTGCAAAATCTAGTGGGGCGTATATTGTCGCGTGTAGCATTGAGAAATCTAGCAAAGAAAAATCTAGCAAAAAACTTTTTGACACAGCTTATATCATCTCGCCACAGGGCAAACTTATCGGCAAGCACCGCAAAATCTACCTTTGGGGGGAAGAAAAATCGCGTTTTAGCAATGGCAAAAAATACGAAGTTTTTAGCTTAGATTTTGGGAATTTCAAAGCAAAAGTGGGTTTGCAAATCTGCTATGAAGTAGGCTTTGGCGTGGGCGCAAATATCTTGTCGTTGCAAGGCGCAGAGATTCTCATCTATCCTAGCGCGTTTGGCAAGGCTAGGGCTTATAATTGGGATTTGCTAAGCAGGGCTAGGGCGTTAGAAAATGGCGTGTTTGTGTGCGCGTGCAACCATAGCGGAGCAGAATCAAACCCCACATTAAAGCAAAGACTAGATTTTGCAGGCGATTCGCGCATAATCGCTCCAAATGGCAAAATCATCACACAAGCAACAAAGCAAAATGAAGTCATAATCGCACGCATTGATTTAGACGAAGTCAAAGCACAGAGAGAAAAAATCCCGTATTTAAAAGATTTTGATACCAAACTCACCAAAAGGGGGTTTGGAAAATTCACTTAAAAAAGGAGCAAAAATGGCAAAAGAGATTTTAGTAGCTTATGGCGTAGATATTGACGCGGTGGCTGGGTGGCTAGGAAGCTATGGCGGGGAGGATTCGCCCGATGATATATCACGGGGGCTTTTTGCAGGGGAAGTGGGAATCCCACGCCTTTTAAAGCTATTTAAAAAATACAACTTGCCTGCGACTTGGTTTGCGCCGGGGCACTCCATTGAGACATTCCCTGAGCAACTAAAAATGATAGTTGATGCTGGGCACGAAGTGGGCGCGCACGGATATTCGCACGAAAATCCTATCGCAATGACTGCAAAGCAAGAAGAAGATGTCTTGCTAAAAAGCATCGAGCTAATCAAAAATCTTACAGGCAAAGCACCTACTGGCTATGTCGCGCCGTGGTGGGAGTTTTCAAATATTACCAACGAGCTACTTTTAAAGCACGGAATCAAATATGACCACTCACTTATGCACAATGATTTTACGCCCTATTATGTGCGTGTGGGGGATAAATGGAGCAAGATTGATTATAGTGGGGAGGCAAAAGATTGGATGAAACCTTTGGTGCGCGGGGTTGAAACGGATTTGGTAGAAATCCCTGCAAATTGGTATTTAGATGATTTGCCACCGATGATGTTTATCAAAAAATCCCCAAATAGCTTTGGTTTTGTGAGTCCGCACGATATAGGGCAAATGTGGATAGACCAATTTGATTGGGTTTATAGAGAAATGGATTATGCAGTGTTTGGAATGACGATTCACCCTGATGTAAGCGGGCGTCCGCAAGTGCTGCTAATGCACGAGCGCATAATCGAGCATATCAACAAGCACGATGGCGTGAAATGGGTAACTTTTAACCAAATCGCTGATGATTTTTTGAAACGAAATCCGCGCAAGAAATAGCGAAATATCGTAAGTCATTGTAAAAACGAGCGTTAAGAAAAGCTTTTTGCGTGGCAATCTATCCACGACAAAAACTTGTCATACTTATGGGGCGCAAGCGAGCGAAGTATCTCTAAATTTACAAATACAAATAGAGATATTTCGCTTGCGCTCAATATGACAATAAAAGAGATACTTTAACCCATTCCACAAGAGAGAGGGTTTTAAAAAGTATCAAAAGTGTAGCGATAGGTTTAGTAAAAATCTAACGCAAAAACATAAACAAATTTGGAGATAAGTTAAATGTGTATCTTATGTGGCGAACTCACTCAAACACTGCATTGGAGCGAAGAAGCCTTTGAAACAAAATCTAGCAAAAAAAGCGAAATGATAGTAGGGCAGGAAGCGGGCAAAAGGGCAAAAGCACGGATAAAGCGAGTGAAAATCTTACAAAAGATTTTAGGATTTTATGGGCTAAGCATTGATGATTGGCAGGGGAGTAAATTTATCGTGCGAGACAAAAAAGGCAACACCGCCATTGTAAATAATCTAGCAGATTTATGGCAAAAAGCACAAAACCTAACAAATATATGCCTAAATCCGCTAGATTCTAAACTACTGCAATATTTAAAAAACAATGCCTAAGATTCCTATATCGATTGTAAGCGGGTTTTTAGGCAGTGGCAAGACAACATTGCTTGCCCAAATCTTAAAAGATGAAGCGTATAAAAATAGCGCGATTATCATCAATGAGATGGGCGAAGTGGGGCTAGATGATAGGATTTTGGCTTCGCAAGTGTCTTTTGTGGCTGAAAATATGGTGCTATTAAAATCTGGCTGTATTTGCTGCAATAAAAGAGAGGATTTAATAGGGCGATTAAAAGAGATTTTGCACGATTTTGAAGCAAGGGGGGAGAATTTGGAGCGGGTGGTGGTAGAAACCACAGGGCTTGCAAATTTGACACCGATTTTATTTAGTATCCAAAGTGATGTGTTTTTGTCTAATCATTTTTATGCAGAATCTATCCTATCGTGTATAGATAGCGCAAATGCCACATCTCACTTGCAAGAAGAAATTTGCAAAAACCAAATCGCTTTTAGCGATATAGCGGTATTAACAAAACTTGATATGTGCGAAAATCCTAGCGATATAAAATCCATAAAACATACTTTGCTAAGCATAAATCCGTATCTACAAATCTACAACAAAAAGGATTTGCCAAATGATATATTTTGCCACCAAAAAACGCCCAAAATCCCGTCAAAAAATTTGCCCAAAATCCCACAAAATAGCTATGATATGGATTCTATAAAAAATGGGCTAGATGGCATTTCTAGCTTTGTTTTGAGGCTAGAAAATGCTGTGGAGTGGAATGTATTTGGCGTGTGGTTAAGTTTTTTGCTATATCGATATGGTGAGCAGATTTTGCGGATAAAAGGGCTTATCGATACAAAAGATGAAAAAAATCAGTATTTAGTGGCAATCGATGGGGCGATGCACATACTACATACGCCAAGACATATCCCAAAAACTTCAAATACCAAGCACAAAAGCGAAATCGTGTTTATCATAAAAGGACTAGACAAAGAAAAAATCATAGAATCTTTTTATGCGTTTTGCGGATAGGTTTTGTGGGTTTTTTAAGCGCGTTTTTGTGGTTTTTTTAAAGCGAGTTTTTGCAAGCAGTAGTTTTTTGCAAACGGGCTTTTGCAAGTGGATTTTTGTGGTAGTTTTGGATAGAAGTTTTGTTTTTTGTAGATATTTGATTTTAGGTGGAGGATTTAGGGGGTATTGTAGTTTTGGGATTTGCGGAGTGAAAAATCTAAAAATGGTGGATCTTGTAGGATTTGAACCTACGACCAATCGGTTATGAGCCGAGTGCTCTGACCAGCTGAGCTAAAGATCCATTTGTCAAATTATTTGTTAAGATTTTAGCCTAAAACATTAAGCCAAAATCGTATTTAAACTACAAAAAGTTAGAAAAATCATTAGCTTAAAAGCAAAATGTGGATTTTACCAAAAATTTGACATAAAATCTAGTATTTATGTCAAAGCAAGCGCAAAATTTTCTACCTTTTATTCCATTTTCGTTTATGTAGCAATGCTTTGAATGGATTTGGATTTGAGCCATAGCTAAAGCGAAATGCAAGTAGATTTTCTAATATCCCAAAAAGCACCATAAATGTGATAAAGCTACTCCCTCCATAGCTCATAAGTGGTAGCGGTATCCCAACCACAGGGGCAAAATCTATCGTCATACCGATATTTACCGACACATAAAAAAACAATAGCATAGCCACCGCAGCAGCAGTGGTGCGCAATCGATAGTCTTTGGTATCCATAAAGCAAAATGACAAAATATGCAAAGTCAGCACTCCATAAAGCCCCATAAGAAACAACGCCCCTACAAATCCCCACCGCTCCACAAAATACGCAAATATAAAATCACTCGTAGCAATGGGCAAAAACTTTAGCTGTGTTTGGGTGGATTCCTCTTTTTTCTTGCCCAAAACTCCGCCAGAACCTATGGTGATGATAGATTGTTGGACATGGTAGCTTGGCTTTTCGCTGATAAAATCGTGGATTCTCTTTTTTTGATAATCTTTTAGCGAGCCATAAATAAAAGGCGAGGCGATTAGCACCGACATTACAAGGCTTATCCAAATTCTAGGATTTACACCGATTAAAAACAGCGTGCCAAATCCCATAAATAGCACCACTAATGCCGTCCCCAAATCAGGTTGCAATAAAATTAGCACAAATGGAAGCAAAATATAAAAGCTTAAAATACAAAATTGACGGATTCCATAGCCATTTGGCGGGGGAGGATTTGTCGATATATGTAGCCCTAGTAGCAGGATAATAGCCACTTTGACAGGCTCGCTAGGCTGCAAAGAAAAAGCCCCAATCGTAAGCCATCGTTGCGCTCCTAGCTGTTTTGTCCCTGCAACAAGCACGAGGATTAGCAAAATAATGCAAATCCAATAAAACACGATTATCATTTTGTTTGCCTGCCGAAATGGCAAAAAAAACACAAAACAAAACGCTGCCAAACCAAAAAGCACATAAATAGTTTGTCGAATATTTTGACTAGGGCTAACCTCGCCTATGAGGATATATGAAATCCCAATCAAAGGCAACAAAAGTAAGGGCAACAAAAAGTCAAAATGCGTGATAATGCGCTTATCTATCATCATTACAAATCCTTTGCTTTGAGGGGGTTTATGCGTGCAAATAATCTTTGCAAACATTGCTTACAATCCATATTTACCACAGCCAAAATCCTAAAACTTAAACCCAATAAAATCTGCCAAAATCTCGGCATTTTGCACGATGAAGTGTTCACCTGCTTGCGTTGAGTGCTCGTTATTTTGGTTTTGTGGATTTTGGACATTTGGATTTTGCAAGCCCTGATTTTGCAATTCTTTGTTTTTAGCGTCTTTACTTTGTGGATTTTGCAAATCTAGCCCTGTTTGCAAGCTAGAATCTTGCTGATTATTTTGTGATATTTGCAAGGAATCTTTGTCATTTGATTTAGCGTCATTTTGACTATCTTGTGGCTTATTAGATTGTTTTGATTCGTTGAAATAATCCTTGCTTAGCGCGTTAAATGGCGTAAGCACCGTTGGTGCAAACGCTGATAGGACAAATTCTGCGCCATTACTAGAATCCTTAGCAGGACTTTCTTGCTCTTTGTTTGTGCTATCTTTGCTATGATTTATGTTGCTATCTTTATTGTTTGACTCTTTTTTATTTGGTTTATTTTTGTTAGATTCTACCCCGTGCCAATCAAGCCTTTCATACGCTAGCAACGCCCCTCCTGCTAGCAAAATCTCTGTCATATTTTTTTGCAAAAATTCTAGTAAGATTTTATCTTTTAGCAGATTTTGCGCGGATAAATTTTGCAGATTTTGCACATTTTGTATCGCTTCATTTGACTTAAAATCACCAAAAAGCCCACCTAAATGTTGATTTTGCAGAGCAAAAAGTCCATTTTTTTTGCCAAAATCCAATAATTCGCCCGCTTTTTTAAAATCCTCCCCTCCCACTCCAAACCCCTCTTTAGTGTATTCCCACAACGCCACAGAGCCAATGAGTGAAAAATAGATTCTATTTAGCAACTCATTTGTGCTAATGGTGTGAGAATTTAGCTCTAGCAAACTTGCTTCAAAAAGGGTTGCTTTTTGCAATGGCAGGGAGGTTTTTAGCGCGAAAATAATCTTGCTTGCTTGATAGAGGGCGTAGATTTTTTGAGCTTTTTCATCTAGCAGGGGCAGGCGTCTTTTGCCACTGCTTATCTTGCCATACACCGCTTCAAAATCCCTCTCTTCTATTTCATTACCTCCCCTGCGTGCCGTATTTAGCGCGGCTTCATTGACAAGTGTAGCAAGCATTGCCCCGCTAAAGCTAGAGGTTTTTTTTGCGATTAGCACGGGGTCTATGTGGGATTTTTTGGATTTTAGATACATTTTTAGGATTTCAGCTCTCTCGGCAAAATTTGGCAACTCAATAAATACTTTTCTATCAAATCGCCCACTTCTAAGCAGAGCAGAATCTAACGCTTCGATATGGTTTGTAGCCCCTAGCACGATTACTCCGCTACTATCTGAAAATCCGTCCATTTCTACTAGAAGTTGGTTTAGCGTGGATTCTCGCTCGGAGTTGTGAGAATCGCTCGTGCGCTTTTTGCCAATGGCATCAATCTCATCGATAAAAACAATGCAGGGCGCACTTTTTTTTGCCGCGCTAAAAAGCTCTCTCACGCGCTTTGCACCAACTCCTACATACATTTCTACAAAACTCGCACCACTTTGATAAAAAAATGGCACGCCAGATTCGCCCGCTAGGGCTTTAGCAATCAAAGTTTTTCCCACGCCCGGCGCACCTGATAAAAGCACGCCTTTTGGTAGGCTAATGCCTAATGAGCTGTATTTGGCAGGGTGTTTTAGAAAATCTAAAATCTCTAATAACTCTTCTTTTGCTTCGCTAATGCCTGCGACATCGCTAAATTTGATATTTGAATGCAAAGGCTCAATGCTAGAATCTAAAAAAGAATCCCCCAAAGAATCCCTAAAAGATTCTTTGCCAAATCCCCTATTATTTTTTGCATTGCCAAAACCACCTCCAAAACCGCCCTTTTGTGGATTTGTGCTACTTGCAGGCTTTGTGCCGACAAGTTTAGAATCATTAAATCTATTTTGCCCTGCATTATTGCTACTAAGCCCATTTCCAAAAAGCCCCAAAAATCCACCTCCAAGATTTCGCCAAAAAATGACAAAACTAACCACAACAACAAAGATTATGCCTAGCACGATAAAAAATAGCATTTTGCTTTGCCCTTTTTGCAAGGGGATAGATTTTAGCACTTGGGGTTGGATTTGCATAAAAAGTGTTTTATAAAGAGCATTATTTGTCCTGCCATAAAGATAGTCATCTTCTATCCATAATCTTTCAAACTGATTTTGCTGCAATGCCCCCTCAAACGCATTTGCTGATAGCGTTTCGGCATTGTCCCTTAGGATTAAAACTAGCACGCAAATAAGGGCTACAAATATCGCGCTAAGTGCCATATAAAAATGTTTAGATAATCGCATAATTATGCTCCTCTTTAATGTCATATTCGCTGATTGCTAGCCATTGTGAAATATGCTGATTTTTGTTGTTTGTAGGCGGGGTTTGAGTATTGATTGGGGTATAGATTTTAGGCGGGGTTTTATCTATGCTAGATTTTATATTTTCGTGCTTAATGATGATTTTATTAAAAAATTCATCAAGCCCATAATAATGCCCTCCTAATTGTTTTTCAATTAGAATCTTTAGCGGGGTTTTCTCTCTTTTTTTGGATTCTCTAAAAAGGCGATTTTTTGTAGCGATAGTAGATTTTAGCTCGTGCAATCGCTCCTTTGCCACATCGCCACGAATAAGGGGGTATTTTTTGATGAGGTTTGCAGAAGCCGTGCCATCTCGCACCGAGTAGATAAAAGGGTGGATATGCGTAAGGGGCAAGATTTTTAGATTTTCCATCGCTTCTTGCCATATCGCTTCACTCTCCCCGGGGTGTGCGATGATAAAATCCGTGCCAATAGCATAGCCCAAAGAGGCGATTTTTTCTAGCAATAGCGCGTCTGTCTCAAAGCGATTTATGCGATTCATTATGTCTAGCATCGTGTTGTGCGTGTGCTGCAAGGCGATGTGTAAATGTCTAGAGAATTTATCCTCGCTTAAAATCTCTAAAAACTCATCATTGATTTGACTAGGCTCTAAAGAGCCGATTCGTATGCGCTTTAGCCCATTTAGCCTAAAAAGATCTTTTAGCAAGGCAGAAATATTTGTGCCTTTATCTTTGCCATAGCTCCCTACATTTGTCCCTGTAAGCACCACTTCGCTAATGCCAGAATCTAGTAGATTTTGGACTTGATTTATGATTGCGCTTATCTCATAGCTACGAGCTTTGCCACGCACAAGCGGTATCACACAATAACTACACGCAAAATCACAGCCCTCTTGGATTTTGATAAATGCGCGGGATTTGCCGACAAACTCCGCTATCATCGTAGAATCTAAATGTTTTTTATCCAACTCATCAGCATAAAAAAACCGCTTATTTTGGCTGATTTCTTTTAGCGCGTGGTTTATATGCTCCTTATGGCTATGTCCCAAAACCGCGCTTACTAGATTTTGATGAAAAAGTGTCGCTCCCTGCGTGCCTACGCCACAGCCTGCAAAAAGCACTTTTTTGCCTTGAGATTGGATTTTGCGGATATATGAGCGCACGCCACTATCTGCGCCATTTGTAACGGTGCAAGAATTTACCACGATGATACTTGCCTCGCTCTCTTCTAAAGTCGCCTCAAAGTCGCTTAGATTTTCTCTCATTACTTGCGTGTCGTAGAGATTTGTCCTGCAACCAAAGGTTTTAAAATACACTTTTGGGCGAGAATCTATCTTTATATGTTGCTTGTTTGTTTGATGATTATCTCTCAAAGAATCCATAAAATCCATTTATATTTTTTCCTTTACGCTATTTTTTCTTAGATTTTTTTGATTTTTTGCTTGTCTTGCTAGATTTTTGTGTTTTTTTATTTTTGCTTTTTTGACTTTTTGTGGTTTTTGCCTTGCCCTCTTTTTTTGATTTTTTTGTGCTAGATTTTGTCTTTTTGTCTGCGTTTTTTGTTGCTTCGCTCATAGAGCCTTTGTTTTTTAGATTCTTTTTGGTGTTTTCATCTAATCGCCCATCATTATACTTGCCACTTGTTTTAGATTTGTTATCCCCTTTTAGTCGTTTTCTTGTGTCTTTGTCCATACTTAAATCATTGTATTTATCGCTTGTTTTTGCCTTATTATCGCCACGCAATTTTTTCCTCGTATCCTTATCCATCGTTAAATCATTATACTTATCACTTGTTTTTGCTTTGGTATTGCCTTTTAGTTTTTTCTTAGTGTCTTTATCCATACTTAAATCATTATATTTATCGCTAGTCTTTGCTTTATTGTCGCCTTTTAGTTTTTTGCGTGTGTCTTTATCCATACTTAAGTCGGTGTATTTATCACTTGTTTTTGCCTTTGTGTCGCCTTTTAGGTAGGTTTTATCCGCTACGCCTAGCTCATTATACTTGCCTGAAGTTTTTGCCTGTGTATCGCCACCTAGATGAGTTTTATCTGCCACACCAAAATCATTATACTTGCTATTGCTTTTTGCTTGCGTATCGCCTTTTAGGTGGGTTTTATCCGCTACGCCTAGTTCGTTATATTTATCGCTAGTCTTTGCTTTATTGTCGCCTTTTAGTTGCGCTTTGGTATCGCTATCCATTCGCAAATCATTATACTTGCTATCGGTATTTGCTTGATTATTGCCTTTTAGATTTTGCTTTGTGTCCTTATCCATTCGCAAGTCGTTGTATTTATCACTCGTTTTTGCTTTATTGTCCCCTCTTAGCTGTGTTTTTGTATCTTTATCCATTCGTAAATCATTATATTTATCGCTAGTTTTTGCTTTATTATCGCCTATATTTTTTTGCTTATTCATAGCCCCGCTTGCACACATTTTTTTGTCATAGTCAAATTTCCCCTTAGAGCCTTTAGAAAAAGTGATTTTTTTATTTTCATATTCGATTACGATTTTGTCTAATATATCGCAATAATCAGATTTTGGGTATTTTTCCATAAGCGCGGTTTTGAACTCTTGATAGTCCATATCTATCGCGCCTTTTGCTTTAGAAAATGTCGTAATAAGCCCAAATTCATACATATTTTGCAATCCCTTACATTGGCGTTGTTGGACTATCATCTATATCGCTTTAGCGTTGCATTAAATTTTTTTGTGGTTTTTGGTGTTTGTGCGTTTTTGTGAAATTCTAAAATTTGGTGGTTAGATTTTGATAGTTTTTGGGCTAGATTTTGTGGCATTTGAGAATCTATGTCGCCAACAATCAAGCCAAAAACAAAATCCATACCCTAGCCTTTATTATTTATGATTTATCTTTTTTGGATTTTTTAGTCGTGGCTTTGTCGCTTACTTCTTGTTTTTCCTCTTTTTCCCTTTTCTTTTTGTCTTTTTTGCTTTCTTCTTGTATGTATCTTTGCGAGCTAGCATTAAACTTATCTAAATCATAATCTTTGCGTTTTTTATACCCGGGGTCGCCTACTTTTTGATATTTATAATAATCATAGTCTAGCTCTTCTTGGGCATTGTTTTTAAGATTTTTTTTCATCTCTGCGTCAAGCTGTGCGTCATTATACTTGGTGTTTGTTTTTGCTTGCGTATCGCCTTTTAGATTGGTTTTATCCACTATGCTAGGCTCGTTATATTTGCTATTTATTTTAGCTTTTGTATCCCCACCTAGATTGGTTTTATCCGCTACGCTAATGTCATTATACTTGCTATGTATTTTTGCTTGATTTTCGCCTTTTAGCTGTGCTTTGGTATCTTTATCTATACTTAAATTATCATACTTATCGCTAGTCTTTGCTTTGGTATCTCCTCTTAGATTTTGCTTTGTGTCTTTGTCTATGGCAAAATCTTTATACTTATCGCCTGTGGTGGCTTTGTTTTCGCCACTTAGATTTTGCTTTGTCCCCTTATCGATTGCCAAGTCATTGTATTTATCACTCGTCTTTGCTTTTATGTCGCCTACATTTTTATTTTTGCTAGCAGCACCGCTTTTGCACATTTTTTGGTCGTATTTAAACTTCCCCTTAGAGCCACCTGTAAATTTAATCTTTTTATTATCATATTCGATTACGATTTTGTCTAAAATCTCGCAATAATCCGCATTTGGATATTTCTCTATAAGCGCGGTTTTAAACTCTTGATAATCCATCGCCACACCGGGTGTTTTTGAAAAAGTCGTAATTAACCCAAATTCATACATAATCTAGCTCCTTTTTTACTCCATTTTATTTTTTCTCTTTTGGAATCTCTTTAGATTCTACGCAATCACTTTTTTTCTTATCCCCAAAGCCATCATTTCCTGTTTGGACAAACTTTGTCGTATCATAGGCGATAAAAATATCTGGCTCTGCTAAAAGTGCGCGGATAATCTCTAGCGAAATCGTTGAGCGCAAAGCAAGTGTGGCATAAGAATTTGTCTGATACCACACAGAGATTTTTACGCCATTTGGCTCGATGAAACTATACACACGCACATCAAGATTTGCATTTCGCAATGAATATCTATCACGCATTTGATTGACACTCTTTTTGCTGATTTGAGTGTAGCCACGCGAGTATTTTACCACAATATCGCTCGCTATGTGCGTAGCTTTTGGCAGATTTGAATCAAAAGTGATACAAAAATCTATCCCATCCCACACCGTTTGCATACCGCTGTGCGTGTAGTTTGCTATCATATTTGTGAAAACATAATTATTTGGGATAAATACGATTCTGCCCGCCCTGCGATTTTCTCGGTATGATGTCAGCGTTACATCTTCATAAATCGTGATGCGCAATGCCGAAATATCTAGCACATCTCCCACATAGGTGCTACCATCTTTTTGGATTCTTATCCTATCGCCCACATGCACGCTCCCGCTAAGCACAATCACAAACCACCCAAGCAAACTCATAAACAAATCTTTCATCGCAATAGCAAGCCCAGCTGATGCAAAACCTAGCACCGCTACAAGATAAGTTACATTTTCTAAATACCCAAAAAGCAGGATAAAAATGATGATTGTGAAATTAAAAAAGTTGATGATTTTGCTAGCGGTGTATGCCCTCTCATTGTGCGCGATATACCTGCGAACAATGATTTTTAGCACAAGGGCGATACAAATACTAATAAAAATCGCCAAAGCGATATAGCCTAGCTTTAGGACTTGTTTTTTGATTGCGCCATAGATTTCATTGTGGATTTCATCGTATTTTTTGCCATAGACTTCTACGCTTGTTTTTAGCACATTTTGCGCGCTTTGAAATTCTAAAAGTTGGATTTGGGTAGAGTAGATATTTTTGTTTAGCTCTTTTGCTTTGTTTTTTTCTGGGGATTTTGCTTGCAATTCAAGCAATAAATCATACTTTTGTGAAATGAGTAAGATTAGCTCATCAAGGGATTTTTTGCTAGATTCTAGTGATGCTTTGGAGGCATTTAGCGATTTGACAAAAGAGATTCCGCTAATGATTGCAAAGGGGTTTGTGATGCTTGGGATTTCAGGGATTTCTGGCTTTTGGATAATATCTGCAAAAGGGTCGCTTTTATCTTTTAGTAGCTCTAGTTGCCTTTGCAATGTCTCTATGGTGTGCTTTTTTTGGTTTATAGATTCTTTGTCTGTGTTTGTTTTTTGGAGAGATAGCACTTCGCTTGATAGAGAATCTATCTCCCTAGCGATTCGCATATAATCCGCATAATCCGCATATCTTTTTAGCCAAATGCTATCATTTTTTGCTAAAGCAGATTCTATCTCTTCAAGTTTTGCTTTTATGTCTTTTGTGGTGCTAGGTTTTGGGCTATTTTGTGGATTTTGCAAGTTTTGTGGATTTGGTGAAGTTTGCAAAGAGAGTGGATTTTGCTTTTTTTGTGTGGCGTTAGGATTTTCCCCCAAAAGTGGCAAAATAATTATGCCAAGTAGCACGCAAGCACAAAAAAATATTTTGACTACAAAGCGGACAAATCTAGCGTTAAATATATTCTTAATCCACACAAAGCTACCAAAAATCAAGTATTTGCCCTCAATATCGTTTGCCACAATGCCTCCTTAAAATCTTGTAAAAAAATCTTGCCAACGACTTTTCAACAACTTGCCAACAATTTTCCAAAATCTTGTAAAAATCTTGCGACTAAGATTTTTATCCAAGTATCCTAACTAAAAGCCACATAAACTCCCGTGATTATAGCCTAAAAGCAATAATTACGCACAAAACTTCAAAAACTTAAATGCAACTTTGATATAATCCACCTTTTTAAATGATTGTTATGCTTTTTGCTCTATTTTATACAAATATCAAGGACATAAATGCGCTATATAAAAACTTTTTTGTGGCTATGTATGCTAGTGATAAATGCGCCACACTTAGCCATATCTAGCCAACATAGCACGCAAGTAAATAGCCCAAAATCTACCACCACGATATTTCAAAACATACCACTTGATAGCAACTCCACCAAAAACACAAGTCTAGCCACTTCGTTTGGGACAGATTTAGAGCCATATCCTAGCTCGCTTGGGATTGGCTATGCACATAGTTTTTTGCAAACAAAGTCTCTTAGAATCCAAACTATCGGCACACAGCTACAATACACGCACTCCACCCCCAAATATCGTGGAATCCATAGCCTAAATCTAGCCTATTCATCATTAAATCCAAAAAACACAGACAATGCCACTGAAGAAGCCCTGCATATCGGGCTTTTTAGCGCATTTGATATAGGGTTTGCAAATAGTGAAAAAGGCGGGATTTTGCTAGGGCTAGAGGGGGGAGTAGGCAGCGGCATAGCAAAAGAGGCAAATAATGGATTTGATGAAAGCTCTTTGCTACTAAATGCCGACATAGGCTACATTTTAAAACTAGGCGCATTTAGAGTAGCTCGCGTGCGTAATGATTCTTTTGACAAACAAAATCTAGCTAGCGCGAATAACTTATGGCTTTCAAACTTGCTGATATATCCTTATTTACGGCTAGAGCAGTATATATTTTTGCCACATACAAAAGCTAGCAAAGATAGGTTTGATTATGGGCTAAATGGCATACTAGGCATAAAATTTATCGGAGATTTTAGGGCGTTTGATTGGTGGGTAAATCTTGGGATTTTAAGCGATTTTAATGCCTCTGGCAATGGCATAGGCGTGCTAGGGGATAACTCTATCGTGTATGACAAAGATGGAATCTCAAATGGCATACTAGGCGATATAGGGCTAAATATATTAAACAATCGCCATTTTGCATTACAAGGGAGGTTTAGCATAAACTACGCGCTAAATTATTACGAGCTAAATCTCAAAGGCTCTCTAGTAGCCCTTTGGCAGTTTTAGAGGATTTTTTGGTATAAAATGCACTCTAAAATCCACACAAAAATTAAGCTAAAAAACTTCAAGCACCTTTGCTAGAATCTAAATGCCTTGAGTTTTTACATAATGCAAAGATATGCTAAAATCGTGTCTAAATTTTACACTTTAGGGTTTTTAGCGTTGAAAACAATCATTTTGCAGGATTTTTTGAATCGTTATAAAGACATAAAAGCCCGCGTGCATTCATTTGAGAGCTTTGGGGGGAGCGATGGTCCGGGTGTGCGCTTCGTGCTATTTTTGCAGGGCTGTCGCTTGCGCTGTTTATACTGCCATAACCCTGATACTTGGGATTTACACAGCGGAGTTGAGATGAATCTAAAAGATATTTTAAAAAAGATTTTGCCTCATAAAAAGTTTTATCAAAACGGCGGGGTTAGCATTTCTGGGGGTGAGCCACTGCTACAAAGCGAGTTTTTATATGATTTTTTAGTCGCGCTAAAATGGCTAGGATTTCACACTGCGATTGATACGAGCGGGAGTGTCGCTATCGAAAAATCCAAAAAGTGCATAGATGAGGCAAGTATGCTTCTGCTCGATATTAAGGAAGTAGATGAGCGCGATTGTGTGGGATTAACAGGGGCGAGTGGCAACAATACGCTAAAGACGCTTCACTACTGCGAGGAGGTGGGCAAGCCCGTGTGGGTGCGCTTCGTTTGCGTGCCAGAGCACACTTTGCAAACGCATAAAATCCACGCATTAGGCGAGATACTGCGACCACTACAATGCGTGCAAAAAGTGCAACTCCTGCCATTTCACCAGCTAGGCGCGCACAAATACGAGCAACTAGGCTTGCACTACAAGCTAGCACATCTCCCCACGCCCACAAATGAAGCAATGCAAGAGGCAAAAACGATATTAAAAAGCTATGGCGTGGTGCTTGGATAAATGCGCTAAAAATTGCTAGTTTGCTTTCAAAAAACTGCTAGTTTGTTTGCAAAGTGATTTTAACTAGTCTTGCTAAAAAAGATTTTCTAGCAAAATCTAGTAAAAAATCATCACAAAATCTTTATCTAACATTATCTAAACACATTTTAATCTTTCTAAGCACATTCTAAATCACCCTTGCAAGACGCACCAAAAAGCCATAAAATGCCAAAATCTTAGCGCATTAGAAATTCCACAGCAATCTAGCAGTAATGCTGTAAGTCTCTTGCATTTGTAGTTTTAAGTATGCGCCACCATAGCTTACATCAAATATGCTTGTTTTTACAAACGGGATTCTAGCAGCTACTTCTAGCCCTAAATGCTGTGCGATATTTGAGCGCAATCCTACATTTAGCCCCACATCAAACCCTGTGTAATTCATTTCTACGCCATTAGATTCTAGTTTGTCATACAATTCTTTGACCTGCCCTGTAAAAAGCCAAGTCTGCCCACCTGCTCCAAGCCCTACAAACGCACCCAAATCAACATAATTTGTAGCGAGAAAATTTGCTAGCAAATCCACATTTGCACCATAATTTAGCCGATAGAGGTATTCGCCTGTTGTTTTATCTTTTGGCTGTGTAACGCTTGCATTAAGATAAGCGCGGATACCAAAGTATTTGACAAAAAATTTGTTATATCCCCATAATATCCCATACTTAAATCCTTTTGTCTTATCTTCGCCACTTCCTTGATATATGTTGGCAATAGCTTTTATCTCGCCAGCCCCTAGCTCTATGCCTATAAATGAGCCACTGCGCTCATAAGGAGGCTCATAGTATGAATGCTTTTTGGGAGGGGTTGTAGCGGGTTTGGTTGATTGGATTTGCTGATTTTGCGTTGTGGATTGTGCGGGAGGATTTGTCGTTATATTGTTTGCTTCGCTAGAATTTGTAGAATCATTCTTTTTTGCCTGCTCGACTTGCTTTTGTAGCTCTAAGAGTCGCAATTCTTTTTCTAGTGCTTTGATTTGCTCATCGGTGTTTTGAGCGTAGAGTGGAGGAAATAATGCTAGTGAAAAAACTAGCCAAAAAATTAGAGAGGTGCTATAAAAAGCTAGGCTTTTACGAGAGAGAGAGAGAGAGTTTGTGCAAAATCCTGTGGCTTTTGCATTTTGGTTTTGCTAGATTTTAGTGTGTTTGAGCTAGATTCTAGCGAGGTGAAAAACGAGGTAAAGTAAGTTTCTTGTGTCATTTTGACTCCTTTATGTAAGAAAATTAAAGTGGGAATTAAACCAAAGAAAAAATAATGATAAAACAACAGCCACTAGAAAAACTCTAGTGGCACACCAAAAGCCTTTTAATGTGGCTTTTGATATAGCATTTTTTATACTTGTTGTGGGGCTTGAGAGTATGGGTGGAGTATCGCAGGATCAGGGAGCAAGCACACAGCCGATGGGTCTTTGCCCTCATAGTCGATTTTGCTTAGCAAGTCGCGAGCTAGATTGATTCTAGCTGCCTTTTTGTCATTAGAATCCACAATAATCCACGGCGCATAAGGCGTATGAGTGCGTGAAAACATCTTTTCAAACACGGCAGTGTATTCATTCCACAAATCCAGCGATTTAGAATCTATCGGGCTTAGTTTCCACATTCTAAGCGGATCAGTTTTGCGCCGTTTGATGCGGAATTTTTGCTCATCGCGTGAAACATCTAAGAAATACTTAAATATCATCGTCCCGCTTGCGATAAGCATTTGCTCTAGGCTTGAGACTTGGTAGATAAATTGGCGATATTCTTCAGGTGTGCAAAATCCCATCACTCTCTCTACACCTGCGCGGTTATACCAGCTCCTATCAAAAAACACGATTTCCCCACCGCTTGGCAGAGAGCCTATGTAGCGCGTAAAATACCATTGGGTTTTTTCTACCTCTGTGGGCTTAGCAAGCGCGACAATGCGAAATCCGCGCTGATTTAGATGCTCTGTGAGAGCTTTTATCGTCCCACCTTTTCCCGCTGCATCGCGCCCTTCTAGGATAATGACAATTTTTTTGTTGTTTTTCTTTACCCAATTTTGAAGTTTAAGTAGCTCAACTTGGAGTTTTTGGATTTCGTTTTCATAAAACTCCCTTTTTAGACGCCCTGTTTTTTTCTTAAAAATATCTTTGGCGTTCCCCTTTATGGTCTCTGGGCGAATGGTAATCGCCTTTTTTGTCTCTTTTTTTTCAGACATAGCATTCTCCTCACGAAGTGAAATTTAAGATACAAAACAAATGATAAAAAAAATAACTTAAAATAGACTTTAAATTTTTAAATTTTTCGTTAAAATATCGCGTTTTTTACCAAAATAAACAAAATCACACGCTTTTTTGAATGCGCTTTGTTTGATTTTGTAGCTGATTTTAGAGAATGCTAGTATTTTTATGGAAAATCCAACAATAAAGAGCAAAATAATGCAAGACTCAACACATTTTAATACTTCTAAAAACGACAAAGACTCTACCCATAACAGCAATATTTATCAAAAAAATCTTGGCAAAATCTATTTTCTAAATATGGATATAGCAAGTGCGATGACGCTATGTGGCGATATGCTAAACAAAAACAATCTTATCGCTAAGTATGATAGTGAGATATGTGCTAGCATTTTTGGCGATGAGAGAGATTTTGGCAAATTTGTCGCGTGGTGCAAGGGATTTTTTGGTGCAAATGTCGTTTTTGGCGATTCGCTAGAATCTATCGCCATTGCTAGACTACAATCAAAAGGGCTTTTGTGTGCCACAGCAGAGAGCTGCACGGGCGGACTTTTGGCATATCATTTTACGCGCAATGCAGGGGCTTCTCAAGTTTTTTTGGGAGGCGTAGTAAGCTATGATAATGCGATAAAACAACGCTTTTTAGATGTCAAAGAATCTAGTTTGGAGGATTTTGGCGCAGTAAGCGAGCAAGTAGTAAGTCAAATGCTATGCGGGGCATTGGAGCGATTTGGCGCACAAGTCGCACTAGCTAGCTCTGGCATAGCAGGTCCTAGCGGTGGCAATGCCCAAAAGCCCGTAGGAACGGTGTTTTTAGGAGCGCAAAAAATGGGGGAAAAACCGCTGATAGAGCAACATTTTTTTGTAGGCACTAGAATCCAAATCCAAGAACAATCCTGTCAAAAAGCCCTAGAAATGCTACTAAAAATCATCTAACCCCTTGACAAAATAAGACAAAAAACAATATAATCGCGTTTTGCTTTTTTGGATTTTGCTTTATTTTTTTATTTTGTTTTGAGGTTTTGTTTGAAGTTGGTTTAAGTTTTGCTTAGATTTTTTAGCTATTTTTGCAAAATCTCAATCATAATAAATCATAATAAAATGTAGCAATAAAAAATAGCAAAAACTTTTCTAATGTGATTTTGCAAGCGTTTTTGCGGTATTTGCAAAAAAAAGCGCATAAAGCGAGAAAGCGTTTGTAAGGGTTGTTTTAGGAAAATGTTTCTTTGATTTATTTTAGATTTTAGTGATTTTATGCTGACCCGCTAGCTCAGTTGGTAGAGCAATTCCCTTTTAAGGAATGGGCCGTTGGTTCGAATCCAACGCGGGTCACCATTTGATTAAGTTGTGGCCCCTTCATCTAGTGGTTAGGATACCACCCTTTCACGGTGGCTACAGGGGTTCAAATCCCCTAGGGGTCACCACTTTTTCATTTCCTCCTTTTTTCTTTATAAATCGCTGGTCGCTTAGCTCAGTTGGTAGAGCGCCACCCTTACAAGGTGGATGTCATAAGTTCGAGCCTTATAGCGACCACCACGATTTAGCGACTCTTTTATTTTCTTAGTGTGTTTTATCTTTGTCTTTGGCAGATACACACCTATCATAATGGTTGCAGCGGTAGTTCAGCTGGTTAGAATGCCGCCCTGTCACGGCGGAGGTCGCGGGTTCGAGCCCCGTCCGCTGCGCCACTTTTTCATTTGATTTTGCGCTTTTATTGATTTTTGTTATGTTGGTTGTTTTTTGCGCGTTTTGCGCTTTGACAAAAGACTTCATTTCTAAAATCTAAACTTCTAAAATCTAAATTTGCTAAATACAAAATCTAAACACTTCAACACGCTCATAGATTCTTAAAAAACTTAAAAACCCCAAAAATCATTACCAATTATCCTGCTATATTTTTCTTATTTTTGCTGTAAAAACAAA
>NZ_JBSIUV010000007.1:0-85812 GCF_053654515.1 Helicobacter sp. T3_23-1059
ACCTTTGATTTCCCCTCCCTTGCAGGTTCGGCATTCTCTTGTTCCCCCTCCCTTGCGCTAGGGTGGCACAGGGGGTGGGTGAAATTTCGCCATTGCGAGATTTTGCATTACCAAATCAAAGCAATCCGAGCAAAAAACAATCCGTAATTGCGATAATCCACACCCCTCCCCCAATCGTAATTGCGAGAATCTGCACAAAGCGTAGATTCGTGGCAATCTATGCTTTGTCATAGTTTAAGCAAAATATCTACGCAATCTCTCACATCGCCTTAATCCTCGCAATCTCATCGCGTAGTCGTGCGGCTTCTTCAAATTCTAAATTTTTAGCGGCTTGTAGCATTTGTTTTTTTAGCTCTTTTATGATAGATTCTCGCTCGCTTTTGGGGATTTTTACGCCCTTTTTGCGCCCTGATTCATAGAGTTGGGATAGTCCGCTTGACTCAATCTTTAGCTCCTGCTCGACATTGCGTGAGACGCCCTTTGGCGTGATATTATGCGCTTTGTTGTAGGCTTCTTGCTTACCCCTGCGATAGTCTGTGATTTCAAACGCCCGCTTCATCGAGCCTGTGATAGTTAGCTTGCCATTTTTATCCTTGCTTGAATACAAAATCACCTTGCCCTCCACATTTCGCGCTGCCCGCCCCATCGTTTGGATAAGGCTTGTCTCACTGCGTAAAAACCCCTCTTTATCCGCGTCTAATATCGCAATTAAGCTAACTTCGGGCAAATCAAGCCCCTCGCGCAAAAGATTTATCCCCACAAGCACATCAAATTCGCCAAGCCGAAGGCTTCGTATCAAGTGGTTGCGCTCGATAGCGTCTATGTCGCTGTGCATATAGCGCGTTTTTATGCCTAACTCGCTGTAATATTTTGTCAGCTCTTCTGCCATTTTTTTGGTAAGCGTGGTAATCAAAACGCGCTGTTTTTTATCCACACGGATTTTGATTTCATCGAGCAAATCAAGCACTTGATTGCCACTATCGCGCACTTCATAAAGCGGGTCAAGCAGTCCTGTGGGGCGGATAATCTGCTCGGCGATATTTGCCCCGCTAAGCTCAATCTCAAGCTGTGCAGGGGTCGCAGAGACAAAGAGAAAATGCGGGGCTTTGTGGATAAATTCCTCAAACATTAGCGGGCGATTATCTAGCGCGCTAGGCAGGCGAAATCCATACTCCACAAGCACTTCTTTGCGACTTCTATCCCCCGCATACATTCCGCCAAATTGCGGCAGGCTCGCGTGGGACTCATCGACTATGACTAAATAGGGCTTATTTTTTTGCTCGAAATAATCTAGTAGGCAATAAGGCGTCTCCCCTGCCCTTTTCCCCGTGAGGTGTCTTGCGTAGTTTTCGATGCCTTTGCAAATGCCTGATTCGCGTATCATTTCTAAGTCAAACTCCGTGCGTCCTTTTAGTCGCTGGTATTCCACTTCTTTGCCCTGCGCTTTAAATTCTGAAAGCCGAGAATCGAGCTCCACTTCGATATTATGTATCGCCTCGCTTAGCCGATTTGCCCCGACTATAAATTGATTTGCCGCATACAGCACAAAGGAATCTAGCACTTTTAACTTTTGTCGCTCTATCGCCTCATACACCGCGATTTGCTCCACCTCATCGCCAAAAAACTCTATGCGGATAAACTCGCTCTCATTATACGCTGGGAAAATATCCACCACCTCCCCGCTCACGCGAAACTCCCCGCGCTCAAACGCCGTGTCATTGCGCGTGTAGCCCATATCGACAAGTTTGATGAGAAACTCTTTTTGGTTGCGCGACTCGCCTACCTCGATTTTTTCTATCATTGTGAGGTATTCAGCGGGGTTGCCTAGCCCGTAGTTCGCGCTCACACTCGCCACGACAATCACATCATCATAAGCGAGCAACGAAGTAGTCGCACTTAGTCGCAATCGCTCCAAATCGTCATTTATGCTCGAATCTTTTTCGATAAATAAGTCTCTGCGCGGAATGTAGGCTTCGGGCTGGTAATAATCAAAATGGCTTATGAAATACTCCACTTTATTGCGCGGGAAAAAGCCCTTAAACTCGCTGTAAAGCTGGGCTGCAAGGGTTTTGTTATGCGTCATTATGAGTGTTGGCATATTGAGTGTGGCGATGATATTTGCCATAGTGAATGTCTTGCCACTGCCTGTAACGCCTAGTAGCGTGGCATATCGCGCCCCTTGTGAGAAACTTTGTGTGATTTTGCTAATAGCTTGTGGCTGGTCGCCTGATGGGGAGTAGGTGGATTGTAGGTCAAAAATTTGTTTTGGCATTTATTATTCCTAGTTTGCATTAAATCTTTTGAAATACTCATCAATTTCATTGCGCATTTCACACCCCACTTCCTCAAAACATTGCAAAAGCAACTCATAGCTTCCATTTCCACCTAAAAAATCCCAAAATTCTCTTGCAACTTTTAGCTCATTTTCCAAATCTAGCATTCCAGCCATTGTCCAGCGTTGATATGGTTTTGGCTCATAAGGATTATAAGGAATAGCAATAAGGCTATAAAATTTTAGATTTTCATTTAAATGTTCTTTTGCGTATATTGCTACCCATTCTAAAAGTGTTCGTTTAAATTCTTTGAATCCGCCCTTATTTGGCTTTGCTGTCTTTATGTCTATTAGATAAACTTCATTGTCTTTTTGTAAAAATAAATCTATTTTTGTGGGCTTTACACTCGCATTCTCTCCGCTATTTACTGCTGATAAAATTCGTGCCATTTCATCTTGCTTATTTGGTTTTGATTTGCCACTTGCTAGGCTATCCATAATATCTTGGATTACTCTTTGTGCATCTTTTGTGATAGTGCTTCCTGCGATTGTTTGGCGTCTTGCAATATCAAATGTTGATTTTGCTAATTCCTCTGCCACAGGCTCAAAAATACTCGTGCCAAAGTTGGTATTTAGGCTTTGAATAAAACTATATAATGCCATTCTATCCTTACCTAAAAGTCGCGTGTGAAATGGCATATAAGCACTCTCTGGCTGATATGTGCTAAACTTTTGTTTTAACGCGTTTTGTAATCGTGCTTTGATTTGATTTTTAAGATTTTGCATTATTTTTCAAATTTCCTGCAATAAAAATATACTCTCACTATATTTGTTCTTGTCTTTTTCGCTACGATTTAGCACTGGGCGTTCATATCGCTTTATTATTTTCATATTTGCTAATTCTGCGATTTTTGGATAGAGATTAAATTTATCATTTGCCACTAAAAAAACTTTGTAGTTTTTAGCCAAAAACGGCTTAGCATTGTGCAAAACTAAAGCGATTTTTTGTGCGTATTTTTCTTGTGCGATTTTGCTTTGCCCTTCTTTTAGTGAGCCGATTTCACACTCATCTTTGCGTGAAAATCCAAAAATATCGTAGGCATAAGCGTGTTGCTCGTGATAATCAATAAGCCCAACATAAGGCGGCGAGCTAAAAATCCCTGCGATTTTTTGCTGTGCAATCAAATCTGCAAACTTTGAATCTAGATTCTTTACTTCGCCTAAAATATCGCAATTTGTAGAATCTGCATTTATGCAAAGTTGATGTGTTTGCGTTTTTAGCCCATTAAATTCTATCAAACGCTTTAATGTATCGTTTGCATAAGATTTCCACCATTTACATATACTAAAAAGTGGCTTACAGATTCTGCCGTGTTTGGCACAATAATAGCTTTGTGTAACGGGCGTATTTAGCGTGGCTAAATCACTATGCGTAGTCGCACGACAAGAGCGTGCCACACGGCTTAAAATAATGCGTAACATATCTTGCAATTCGCGTGGGGATTTTGCAATCTCATCTCTAATAAGCAAAATCTCATCTCTAATATGTGGCAAATACCATTTTTGCAAAAAATTGCCCTGTGAATCTGTGCGTAAATCAATGCTAAAATCTGCGATATATTTTTGAAAAATTGCCAAAAATTCGCGCTCTTTTTGCGCTCCATAGGTTTTTTCATCGATTTGTTTTAATGCGACTTTGCGTTTAAATTCTTTGCTTGGGAAATGGATTTGATTAAACGCGCTTAAAGCCTCATTTAGTGCGGATTCAAATGCTAAAATGTGGCTTTTGGCATTAAAAGATTCTAATATTTGCGTAAGCCTATCTATCTCTTTTTTTAATAACGCCAAATCGTAATTTTTGATTTTTGCGTTGCTAAGCATTGTATTAAAGCTAGAAATTTCAATGCCTAGCGCATTTATCCCTAGTTCGTTTGCTACAGCTAATGTCGTCCCGCTACCACAAAATGGGTCTAGCACAATATCGCCTTGCTGAAAAAACACTTCGTTTTTTAGCAAGTCAGTGTGCGAATCCAAAAAATACTCCACAAGTTGAGGGATAAATTTGCCTTTGTATGGGTGCAATCTATGGATATGCTTTGTCGTCTCTGCTTCTTTGTAGCGTGAAAAAGAAAGTGGGTGAGAGAGTTCATTTTTAGATTTTAATAGCGTATCATAATAAGATTTTAGCTCATTTTTATCAATCAAATTTTCCTTTGGATTTTGGGCATGATTGGCGATTTTTCCATAATTGATAAGATAGATAATATTATTGCTCGTTACATTTTTACCAAGATACTCGCTTGCCCAACGCGCCGCATTTTTGGGTGTGAAAATATGCTTAGAATCAAATAAATCTAATGGTGTTTGTGAATGTAGCATAATCTTGCCTTATGTAAAATATTTTGCGGATTATATCATTTTTTTGTGTATTTTTTTGGGGTTTGTATTGCGTGAAATTATGCGTCATTATGAGTGTTGGCATATTGAGTGTGGCGATGATATTTGCCATAGTGAATGTCTTGCCACTGCCTGTAACGCCTAGTAGCGTGGCATATCGATTGCCTTGCGCGAAACTTTGCGTAATTTTGCGTATCGCTTGTGGCTGGTCGCCTGATGGGGAGTAGGGCGATATGAGGTGAAATTGCGACATTTTATAATCCTAATCTTATGAGATTTGCAAATTTTTGCGATACAATTATATTCAAACTCTTAATGCTTTTAAAATTATTTTAAGGAAAAACAATGTCTTTGATACAGAATCTGGAGGCAAAAATAGATTCTATCTTGCAAAGCTATGAGGAACAAATAAGCGAGATAAACGCGCTAAAATCTAAAATCAAAAGCCTAGAATCACTCTCGCAACAAAAAGATTTGCAAATATCTGGGCTATATGAGGAAATAGCCCAACGAGATAAGGCACTAGAATCGCTGTATAATAAAATCAATGATAAAATCCCTAGCGTGCCAAATGAAAATACACAAAATCAAACTACGCCAAAATAATACTAACATAATCTAAAATCTAAATCAAAAATTGTATTACAGCAAATGTAACATCTAAGTCGCGCTCGTGTCGCGCTAAAAAGGATTGATATGAGATTTTGCAATGCAAAGATTGAATGCAAAACTTGCATAACACATCATTACAAATCATTGCAAAAAGGCTTTTGTAATGCCAAAATCTAGCCCGACTAACGAGTGGGAGAAAAGGCATAAGCCTATCGATAAACAGCTAGAATCTAGCGCGGATAATGGACTGCCAAAAGGTGTCGATGAACAGCTAGAAATCAACATTTCTGGGCGTAAATTTAGCATTTCTCTAAAAGGCTTTGAGCCAAATGCCATAACAGAAATCAAAGAATTGCTACAATCAAAAAACTTAGATTTGCTAGATTTGATACGAGCGTATCTAAACTCTGTGCAATCTAAATGCGAGCTAGAATCCAAGATAGAATCTATCCATCAAAGGCTTAGCCACACGCTAGCACAGACTTCTATCCAAAGCACATTTACACTAGATAAAATCACAAAGCAAGATAATTTGGTAGATTCTCAAAATGATAATCTTAGCGATTTTTCAAGCCATAGTAGCGAGGATTATGACGCGTTTGGAGAATTTGGCGGGTTTGGAGAGTTTGGGGCACTAGGTGGGATAAACCTACATCATAGGCGCGAGATAGATGAACTCATAAGCGAGGAGGAGCTAGATAGGATAATGGCACAAAAAGAAAATGAATATACAGATGATATAGATGAAAATAAGCAACCAAACAATGATAATAACGCAGATACTACGCATAACAAGACACAACAAACAAGCGATGAAACAAAATCTAGCGACACAGAATCTAGCAAATCCATATCTAGTGAGGCAAAATCTAGCAAGACACAAAACGATGAAAAACCCACGCAAAAAACAGCACAAGAGGGGGTAGATTTTGCTAGATTAAACCAAGCGCAATTTGATTTGGGGGATTTTTATACGCAGATTTTGGATACAAATCAAAACCAAACAACGCCAAATGAGCAAAACAATACGCAATCAAAAACACATACAAAAACTCCGTCTAATTTTGATTTTTTGTCTGATAGCGCGACATTGCACCCCGTATCACGCCCTAAGAAAAAAAAACTCGATACTACCAAGCAAGGTTTAACTTCTAGCCTAGATTCTGGCGTAAAATCGCGCTTTGGTGCTATCACAAAGTTTTTTAAATCCTAATGTTTTGGCAAGGGCAATGACTTATTATCTTATCTCGCCATTTGGTGTGAAATCCCCACCTTTTACTTACAAGGCAAAATCTAATTATGAAAAAGGGGCTCTTGTAGAGATTGACTTGAGAGAAAAAAAAATGCTAGGCGTGGTGCTAGCCGTGGTGGCAAAACCTAGCTTTGAATGCAAAGAAGTGGTGGGGCAAAAGGGGTATTTTGATAGTAGGCAAGTGGAGTTGGCAGAATTTGTGGCGTATTATTATTATGGGGGGATTGGGGAGGCGTATAATCTAATGCAACCGCATTATTTTAGCGATGGCAATTTTAGCAATTCGTCTTTGGGCAATCATTGCATAGATTCGCTAGATTTTGAGGGTTCGCAGACACTCAAGTCTAGCTCACCCCCAAAATCTAGCGAAAACTCCACAAGCACCACCTCAAATACTAGAATTGTGGCGAAAAATGGTGGAAAAGATTTTAGAGAAAACAATAATTCTCCCTCCATTGCGGAGGGGGCTAGGGGGAGGGTAGAATCCTCTTTAGAATCTAGCCTAGATTCTAACACCAAATCGTCATTGCTAAACTTGCCAAGCGCAAGTCGTGGCAATCCACAAACAAAAATTTATCATATTGAGGTAGCGCAAGCAAGCGTATCTCAATCACAGCTTAAAAATAGAGATATTTCGCTAACGCTCAATATGACAAATAACGCACAATGCGCAAAATCCGACAAAAATGACGCGAAAATAGATTGCCACGCCCAACAAGTTGGACTCGCAATGACGGAGTTGGCGAATGATTACCACGAATTTGCAACTTTTGTTCAGGTTGCAAATTCTAGCAATGACGGCGCAAAAAATATCCTAGAATCTAACAATGACAACACCGCTTGCCATACTGAAGTTTTTATGCCAAAAGTATCAAAAAATCCATATTTTTTCAACCTAAATCCTCTTAGCGATGCCCAAAAAAGCGCGTTAGATTTTGTAAGTGATAAGCCTATAAGCCTGCTTTTTGGCGATACGGGCAGTGGCAAAAGTGAAATCTATTTCCACCTCATCGCCTCTATGCTAAATCAAGGAAAGAGCGCACTTTTTTTAATGCCTGAAATCTCGCTAACGCCACAGATAGAAAGCAGGCTTAAAAACGCATTTGGAAATTTGGTTGGAATCTGGCATTCAAAAGTAAGCCAAAAATCCAAAAAAGAGATTTTAGCTAAATTAGAATCTAGCGAGCTAAAAATCATCGCAGGAGCGCGCTCTGCGCTTTTTTTGCCACTGCAAAATCTAGGGCTTATAATCATTGATGAAGAGCACGATGATGCGTATAAATCATTTCAAAATCCGCGATATAATGCCCGCGATTGCGCGATGTATCTCGTCAAAAAATGTGGCATACAAGTAGCTCTAGGTTCAGCTACCCCAAGCCTAACAACCTACTATCTAGCAAAAAAAGGTGGCTATCTCTACCGCTTAAAAGGGGTGTTTTTTGAAAATGCAACAAAACAATATATGTTTGAAAATTCCCCCACAAGCCTAACAAGCAATCTTTTTTCCCACATAAAATCCACCATAAAATCCAAAAAACAAGCAATCATTTTTGTGCCTACAAGGGCAAATTTTAAGGCATTATTATGCCAAGAATGCGGATATGGATTTGCCTGTCCATTTTGCAGTGTAAATATGAGCTTGCATATCAAAAAAAACTGCCTTGTTTGCCATTATTGTGGCTATGCACAAATAATCCCAAAATCTTGCCCTAAATGCAGTAGTCAGCACCTAGCCACCAAGCGAGTAGGCACACAACAAATCGCAGATGAATTGCAAAATGCCTTTGTAGAATCCAAAAAAGCAGGCGAAATATTTAATAATGTAAAAATAGGGATTTTTGACAAAGACCATATCACTACAAGTAGTAAGCTAAACACAACACTAAAATCGTTTAAAAACGGCGAAATCGACATACTTGTCGGCACGCAAATGCTTTCAAAAGGACACGATTATCATAATGTCGAGCTAGCGGTGGTGTTAGGGATTGACTATGTGCTAAATGGAGGGGATTTTAGAAGCTTTGAGCGGGGGATTTCACTACTTCATCAAATCGCTGGGAGAGCGGGGCGAAAAAGCAGCGGCAAGGTATTTATCCAAAGTTTGCAAACACAATGGATAAAAGGATTTTTGGGGGATTATGAGGAATTTTTGGAATGGGAGGAAAAAAGACGGAGCAAAAACTACCCGCCGTTTAAAAAACTTGTGATGATTCATTGCGCTCATAAACGACAAGAAAAAGCAAAAGAGCAAATGCAAGAAATGTTGCCCATACTAAAAACACAAAAAAAGATTCATATCATCGGCTATGGTAGCAATGCTATCGAGCGCATAGCTGGCAAATGGAGGTTTCATATACTGCTAAATGGCGACAAAATCAGTGATATATTAGAAGCACTAAATGCCCTGCAAAATCAAGCAAAAATCCATAATGACAAACCACAAAAATGGGTAAAATCTACACAAAAATCTAACCAAGATTCACAAAACAAAAACACTCATTCTCAAAAAGCCCTTGTTATCGACAAAAGACTTGAAGTTGATATTGATTGTTTGGATACTTTGTAAAAAATCTAGCTAAATCTATTTGCAAAATATAGCCTATTTTGAAAAAAATCAAAAAATTTAAGGATACAAAAACCAAAAAAAGGTTAGAATAGCCTTGATTTATATTTCTTAGGAGAAAAGGAGAGTAAATGCAAGACAATGCAGCAACTTTAGAATATGATTATTCTATCGCAAAATTGTTTTTGTTCTCAACGCTTGCATTCGGGTTTATCGGTATGCTTATCGGCGTTGTTTTGGCGTTTCAGCTGGCGTTCCCTGATTTAAACTATATCGCTGGCGAGTATGGAATCTTTGGACGACTTCGACCACTTCACACAAACGGAATCATTTATGGTTTCACTCTTAGCGGGATTTGGGCTGCGTGGTATTATTTGGGGCAAAGAGTGCTAAAAATCACCTACCACCAACACCCACTTCTAAAATTCATAGGCTTAGCGCATTTTTGGATTTATATCGTGCTTATGCTTGCAGCAGTGATTTTGCTTTTTGCAGGCTTTACACAATCAAAAGAATACGCTGAACTTCCTTGGATTTTGGACTTGGTAGTCGTAGTCGTATGGGTGCTATGGGGTGCGAGTATGTTTGGCTCTATGGGCGTTAGACGCGAAAATGTGATTTACATTTCGCTATGGTATTTTATGGCGACTTTTACTGCGATTGCCGTGCTATTTATTTTTAACAACCTTGCGATTCCTACTTATCTTGTCGCTAACACAGGGAGTGTCTTGCATTCTATCTCACTATATGCTGGTAGTAATGACGCCCTTATCCAATGGTGGTGGGGACACAATGCTGTGGCATTTGTCTTTACTTCTGGGGTTATCGGCGTGATTTATTACTTTTTGCCAAAAGAATCTGGGCAAAGCGTATTTTCTTACAAACTCACGCTATTTTCGTTTTGGAGCTTGATGTTTATTTACATTTGGGCTGGCGGACACCATGTCATCTACTCTACCGTGCCTGATTGGGTGCAAACTCTTGGTTCAGTATTTTCCGTGATTTTGATTTTGCCCTCTTGGGGGACTGCGGTAAATATGCTTCTCACAATGCGCGGGCAATGGCATCAACTAAAAGAATCCCCGCTTATTAAGTTTTTGATTTTGGCTTCGACATTTTATATGCTCTCCACTCTAGAAGGACCGATTCAATCTATCAAATCTGTCAATGCGCTAGCACACTTTACCGATTGGATTGTAGGGCATGTCCACGATGGCGTGCTAGGCTGGGTAGGATTTACGCTCATTGCGGCGTGTTATCATATGTTGCCTAGAATGTTTAAGCGCGAAATCTACTCTAGAAAGATTATGGATATACAATTTTGGATTATGACTATTGGGATTGTATTTTACTTCTCTAGTATGTGGATTGCGGGTATCACACAAGGTATGATGTGGAGAGATATGGACCAATACGGAAATCTAGCATATCAATTTATCGACACTGTTAGCGTGCTATTCCCATATTATCTTATCCGTGCGATTGGCGGGACATTGTATTTGGTAGGCTTTATAATGTTTATTTACAATGCCATAATGACAATGACTGCAGCAAAAGAACTAGAGAGTGAGCCAAAATCTGCCTCACCTATGGCTGCTTAAAAGGAGGTAACAATGTTTAGTTGGTTAGAAAAAAATCCTTTCTTTTTCACAGTGGCGTTTTTGGTAGTGTTTTCTATCGCAGGGCTTGTAGAGATTTTGCCAGATTTTTCTAAGTCATCTCGCCCTATTGATGGGCTAAAGCCATATAGTTTGCTAGAGACTGCGGGTAGGCAAGTGTATATGAAAGAGGGTTGCTATAATTGCCACTCCCAGCTTATCCGTCCTTTTCAGTCTGAAACTGATAGATATGGTATGGCAAGTATTAGCGGTGAATATGCTTATGATAGACCATTTTTGTGGGGCTCTAAGCGGACAGGACCAGACTTGCATAGGATAGGGGATTCTCGCTCCACAGATTGGCACGAAAATCATATGTTTGACCCAAAAAGTGTCGTCCCAGCTTCTATTATGCCTGCATATAAACATCTCTATGATAAAAATGTAGATTTTGAGACAGCGTATGCAGAAGCAATCACTCAAATGAAAGTCTTTGATGTGCCTTATAACACTCAAGGTGGCGTATCTATCGGCAAAAATATCGAAGAAGCAAAAGAAATCTATCTAAAAGAAGCAGAAGCACTTGTCGAAGATATGAAAAGTCAAGACATTAAAGACTATTTAGAAAAAGGCGAAGTCAAAGAAATCGTAGCACTAATCGCCTATCTAAATAGTCTAGGGCAAAGCAGACGAACAAAATAAAAAGGAAAGAGGTATGACAGCTCAACATATCGAATACATAAGAGTTGGTGCGTATTTTGTCGTTACCATACTTTTGATTATATTTTTGTATTCGTATGCGATTTCTATGTGGCGCAGACAAAAAAATGGTATCCGCGACTATGAAAAATACGGCGATTTGGCTATCAATGATAGTCTAAATGATGAGCTAGTCGAACCTCGCACAACATCAAAAAAGGAGTAGGCAATGAATTGGTCAAATGACAGCGTCATTAAAATCACCCTTTTGGGTGCAGTGGTAATCTTGTTGATTACGATTTATGTGGTGGGCTTTTATTTCAAAAAAATGAAAGACGCAAAAGCAGAAGGAGAGCTAACAGAGCATTATTGGGATGGTATCGGCGAATTTAAAAACGACATTCCTGTGGGCTGGGTGCTTATCTTTATGGGGCTTATTGTGTGGGGACTTTGGTATATTTTTGTAGGCTATCCATTAGGCACTTTTTCTCAAATCGGGCAATACAATGAAGAAGTCCAAAGCAATAATGCAATATTTGAACAAAAATGGCAGGGGCTTAGTCAAAGCGAAAAAGTGGCTATGGGTGAAGGACTTTTTTTGGTGCAATGCTCTCAATGCCACGGAATCAACGCTGAAGGAATGGATGGCAAAGCACAAGATTTGCGCTCTTGGGGCAAAGAAGAGGGGATCATAAAAGTCATCACAGAGGGAAGTAAAGGGCTAAATTATGCAGGTGGAGAGATGACTCCTGGCTTGCTAGAAGATGAAAACGAAAAGCGACAAGTCGCTGCCTATGTGATGCAGACTTTTTCTCCTGCTCAAGCTACCAAATATTCTCAAGAAGATGTCGAAGCAGGTAAAGCTGTATATGAAATGATTTGCGTAACTTGCCACGGCGAAGATGGCAAGGGCAATGGCTCAGAAATCGAGGGCTTTGCTGCGGACTTGACAGAATATGGCAATTATGAGTTTGTCAAACATATCTTAAGAGATGGCAAAAAAGGCTTTATTGGCAAAATGCCATCATTTAGCTATGCAAACTTTAATGACATTCAAATCCAAGCACTTGCTGCATATATCAACTCACTCAAAGTGCGAGACTAAGGAGGCAATATGAATGGTTTATTTGGTATAAATGGACTTTTTGGGTTTCTTGTGGCTGTGGTGCTTGTAGTGGTGCTAGCGATTTGCTTTGGTGTGGCAGCAGCTACGATTCAGAGCGAAAACGCTACAAACTACTATATCATCAAAGATAGTGGAAATATCGAAGCGCAAAGCGCGGACAACAAAGACCACTTTGAAGATGCAAAATAAGGAGATAAAATGCTAACAACGCTAGAAAAATTACTCGGACTTATGATAGTTGTCTTGGCTCTTGCTTCTATTGCGATTGTGTTTATCCCTGATGGATTTTTGCACCTCGTGTAAGGGGAGCGACTTTTGCGCAGATTTGGCAAAGTGATTTTAGGCAAAATCAGCACGATAAATCATCAAAATGCTGATTTTGCAAATGTGTTGCTTGAAGTCTTAAAACACGGCATCTTGCCTAAAGGCTATCATTTTTTTTGCCAAAATCTAACACAAAACTTAAAAAGGATTTTTGTTTTATATTTGTTAGCTAGTTTTGCAATTTTTATAAATACCGCGCTTGCTTCACAGGAGCATTTAAAAACCTCTCCTTGCTTGAATAATAACTTAAATAATAGCTCAAATAACGACTCAAATGAAAAGCTAAATGATGGATTTAAAAAAACAAAATCCTCCAAAAATACTACCCAAAATACCCATAATTTAGATTCATTTTTGCTTCATAGCATTACTCCAAATTCTACATACATATTTGGAAATTCAAAAAATATCATTGTCCCAAAATCTAAAGATTTTATATCCACACTCGCAAGCGAAGTATTTAGCAAAAGCGGAATCAAACTCTTTGTAGATGTCATCGATGAAATCGCTATCCCCTCTTGCTTCCCAACCAAACAATCCCGCAGAGAATACCAAGCCCAAGTCATATCTAAGCTAAACGCCCCTTATGTGATTATTTTTCTTTTTGTCCAAGAACACAAAATAGAGATTTTATCAAGCCCCAATTTGCACTATATCTCAAACTCTAGCGATGCCTCAACGCACGCTAAAAACATAAATACCCCCCAAGAATCACAAAAAAACACAAAAGAATTTCTTAGCCCAAAAACGCTAGATTCTATCTTTTTTGATTATATGGCACCACTTTTGCCACACAAAGAGGAGGATTTCACGCCAAACCGCATTTCTGGCGTGATATTAAACGGCTATGCAGAAATTGCTGATAGAATTGCAGATGCGTATCAATTCAAGCTAGAAAATAACTTCCCACGCGATGAGGAGGGGGTTAGAAATTATGTGAAGTTTATTTTGTATGTGATGCTTTTTATTCTTTTGGGACTTTTTGCTTTTGCCTACTTTCCTAGAAAAACAAAAACTACCTAAACTATAAAAGCAAAATCCATAAACGCCAAAATCCAAAAAAAAGACAAGTATAAAAGGACAAATATGCCAAAATCGCTAGATTCTGCAAATGACAATTCTAATAAAACGGCACAGCAGGCAAACACGCAAAAATCTAAAAAACCCACACAGCCAAAAAATCTCTGGCCCTATGGAATCTTGCTAGTGATTTTGCTAGGTGTAGTGCTTATTAGCGTGTCTATCCGTATTTCCGTGCAAAATCCCGTTGTTGATGATGTGCCATTTTTTATCAAGCACGATGATATGGATTTTGCTATAAATGACTTGCTAGAATCCACTAAGGCATTAGAGGATAATTTTGATTTTTTTATACAGGCAAATACCACACCTACAAATGATAAATCCCTACGTCCATACTCGCCATATATGCGCCCACCCCATAGAGACAAACCCACTAATGACACCAAAACCACCCTGCATACAAAGTCGTTAAACACGCTATTTTTGCGCGTGATTAGCAAAAAAGAAATTCCACAGGATTTGCACATAGAGGCATTTATCCAAAAAATTGGCAATCTTTATGAACAAGAGATTTTTATTTACAATCCTAAAGACAACTCTTATACCTCTGCTAAACCTAGCAAAAAAGGCGCGCAAATCGCCATTGGCGAGCTAGTAAAACAACACACGCAAGATACGCAATCAAAAACCTCAAAAAACACAAAAGAATCAAAAGAAGTAGATTTTATCTATGCTAGCCCGTTTTTTATGCTAGAGCTAGAGGGGAGATGGATAGTATCTTTGCAGATAAGCGACAAGCGCGCAAAGCAACACAACAAGGCACAAAATAACGATGATCCTCGCAAAGTCGTAGTGCTTGAAAAGGAATTTTTTGCCCTGCCAAATATGAGTGAAACGACAAAACAAAATCCAATTAAATAAGTCGCTAAAATATTTTCATAAATCAAAAATGACAAACAAGGCACAAGATTTTGGATATAATAAACCACTTTTTGCGACATTGCAAAACATTTGATAACTTGCGACTTAATCAAATAAAGGACATAAATGGTAGAAGAACTAACAAAAGATGAAGTCAATACATTTTTTATCCAAGCATTTGGAGAAGAAAAAGCAAACATTGCTCAAAAAGCGTTTGAAGCTAGTTTTAGCCTAAATTCTAGGCGACTAAAACAACAAGTGATTGATGAGATAAAACACGAAATCGTAAGCAAAGATTTACTCCAAGCGGAGTTTAAAGCCAATCAAGCCCAAATGCGACAAGAAATGGCGGAAATCAAGGCAGAATTAAAGCAAGATATTGCAGATTTGAGGGCAGAATTTAAGCAAGATATTACGGATTTGAGAGCAGAATTTAAGCAAGAAATAGCAGAAGTCAAGCAAGAAGTATCGGGCGTCAAAGCAGAATTAAAGCACGAAATCGCAGAGGTAAAAATAAATATCATAAAATGGGTAGTTGGTATTCAGGTAGCCACTGCTGGTGTGCTAATCGCTGTTATCAAATTTTAATTTAAGGCATATATAAAAATGATACAAAAACTACAAAAACCAACTATGCCTAAGCAAAAACACCTATTGATAAATCCCCACAAACAATGCAAGGCAAGTTACTCACACAATGCGTTTGCATTGCTTGAAGTGGTATTTGTGGTGCTGATTTTGGGAATGGCGTTTGGGATTTTGGGTAGATTTTATTATGCAAGGACGCAAAGCCAAGAGCTAACTAAAAATGTAGAACAAGTAGAGCAAATACAACAAGAAAAAATCTTATCCGAGCTAGAATCCAAAATCTCCCCCAAATCCCATAAAATCATCGGCACAAATGGAGAGTTTTGCGAGGGGACAATGTTTGAAAGCGCAAAGCAGGGATTTAAGCTATTTAAACCTCAAAACTGCGAGCAATAAGCAAAACAAAAAATAAGCATAAATCTTTGCAAACTGCAAACTATCTCCCTTTACAAAAAATAAAAAACGATAAAAACACACAATGCTACACTCACACCATTTACAAAAACCACAGATTCCATATTTGCAAAATCTAAAACCCCACCAAACTACAAAATCTAGCCAGCCCTACCCACACGACAAAAACCCCAAGCAACGCATAAAATCCACGCATAACAAACCCAAAACACCTAGCTTCAAAAACGCATTTATTTTGCTTGATTTTGTGCTAGCGATAGGGATTTTATCACTCATTGTCATAGTCCTTAGCCAATCCACGCTTTATTTTCAGCGACATAGCCTTAGCAAATCCACCAAACAATTAAAAAATTTAGAAGCAAATAATGCCATTGATATAGTCCGAAATCTAGTCGAAATAGAGCCTAGCATAGATTTTAGCCACGACACACTAAGACTTCCTAATCATACTATTAGGCTAGATTCTAACAATCTTTTGCTTGATGATAGCCCTATATTGCGCGGGGTAAGCAGGTTTTTTATCACTACGACAAATAATGATAGTTTTAGTATTTTGCTATGTGTTTTTGAAAATGCCAACAAACAATCCTGCATAAATAGAGCGGGATTTTTATCCAAACCAGCAAATAACATAAATAGCACAAATCAAAATCCAACTTCAAACCAAAAAACTTCAAATCCCATTTTGCCCCCTACAAATATCACACAAAATCTTGCAAACTAAATATCGCCCTAAAAAATCGCCTATGAAAGCATATATCCGCTCCAAAAAACCATCTAGCAAAAAGGCTTTTGGGCTTATTTATGCGACAATGTTTTTAGTCATCGTTGGGTTATTTTTAGCAAGCATTCGCACTAGTAGTGGAGTTAGCCTAGATAGGATTACAAACTCTCATTTAAGGTTTCAATCTAGCCTGTATCTGCGCAGTTTGGAGGATATTGCGCTTATTTGTGCTAATAAGCCACATTTTCATCAAGGGCGATTTGATTTTGGTAATGGATATGTGGGGGGATTTGCCTTGCAAACACAAAATATAGGGGCAGATACATCGACAAAAGCATATCTTTATGTCGAGGCAAAAAATCTACGCACAGGGCAAATCCTGCGTAGCACCAAAGAAGTGTATTTGCCAAACTCAAATACACCAAATAAATAAAATCAAATACGATGAAGCAGGATTCACAAAATCCACAAAAATTATACAAACGCCATAAAAACAGACAGATTTCATACAAATCAAAATGTGTTTTTTTAGAAATAAATCCTCTATTTCACCTAAAATCATATAAATAATAAACAAAAATAATGTTTCTAAATAGAGAAAATTTTGCTTTTAATCACAAAAATATAAGATACAATATAGTTTTTTTAATCTAAAAAGTTCGCATAAAAAATGCGAAAATGCAAAAAATGAGTGAAAATGCTTATATATAATCAACATCTTACGCAAGGAAACATAATGAAACACATAATGCAAACAACACAACAAACAAAGGCAATAACAATAATGCCAAAAGATTTTTTGACAAATCAGCCAAAAAACTCGCAACACAAAAATCGCTTTCAACGACAAATGCTTAAACTAGCCTGTGTAGTAGCAATAGCATTTACCACATATCTAAATGCCCAAAACACAGATATACAAAACCTACAAGAAGCACAAGATACCGACAAAAAAGCCACAAAAGATTCTAGCAGACTTGGAATCTGTGGCAAAAAAGATTTGCTAGATAACATAAGGACTAATATCAAAAATAACCTTATGCAGCTAAAAGTAGCCAATTTGCTAGAAAATGGCTACGCACCTTTGCCAAGCGGAGATGAGCTAAAAATCAAGCGACTAAAAACAACCAAAATGGGCTGTGAGCTAAATAGCTACGCTGAAGTGGCACAATGCCTCCATAGCAAAATCAAAGATGAGAATCTAAAAGCAGAATTTGGGACATTTGCCAAAAGGCTTCACAAGGCAAATATATCATTTGATATTGAAAAAATGGACATAATGCTTTGCTCGGTGCGAGGTATCACGCTTGCGTTTGATAGCGGGGATAAAGTCAAATACACCACGACAGACATAGGCTACATACCTAAAGTGTTTAATGACAAATCCCTAGAGCTAATAGCATTTGGACTAAAAGAGCAAATCTTTCATCTAAATTCTAACTTTGTCCCGCTAGCGAGTATGCTAGCGGATATAGATAGCTATTATAATGGCAGAGGGCTAGTGATAAATAATTCCCTAAAAGGTGGTTGCCCAAATGGTGCTTATACTTTCACAATAAATAAAGACAAATTATCAAAAGCATATAATTGTGCTGGAGGGGTTTTTAGAAATGGTGTAGAAAAAGAAATCACAAAAGAAAAAACAAAAAATGTCGAAAAAGAAAATGTCATAATCGTGCATTATTCCCAAAACAATGGCGTGCTGATAAAGAAAAAATACGCGCTTAGCAAGTATATCGATGAGCAAGAATATAACGCCGTAGGACAAAATACAAATCTCTATGCCAAAGCCTATCAAAAAGCTGTCCAAAAAATCAAAGCACCCACCCCAAATAAAGCACAAAAAGATTTAGAAAAATTTAAAGAGCAGGCATTGAGTGGGTTTGACCCGAGCAATGTCGCTCAAAACACGCTAGAAAAAGTCATCGATGAGGAATGGCAAGCCTACCAAGAAGTCCAAAGCTACAACGCAGGAAAAACCAAAAATGCCCCCGATAATGACACACAAAAAAAAGCAAAATCCTACCAACAAAAAGAGGAAAAATACCAAAAACAGCTAGCCCAAATGATGAAAATCTCAAAAGAATGGAATGATAAAGTCCTAGACTACAAACAAAAACTAGAAGAGGAAACCAAAAAAGAATACCAAAAAATGCTAGAGTCCTACCAAAAGCCAAGATTAGACACAGAGGAGCAGATTTTAGCATTTATCAAAAAAGAAAAAATCGAGCCTATTTATGAGAGTGTTGAAACGGAGGATTTAAAAATCGTTGATGGGGAGGATTTTTATACCAAGTGCGTGCCGATAGAGGAAACCTGCAATGCGAAATTTAAAACAGGCTGCAAAATCATCGGCAAAAAATGCGGTGTGGTATGGAATAATAACGCTCCAAGAAAAGGCACAGGCGATGAGCATAAGACAACATATAAAGAGCTGATTGACAAAAGCCACTACAAAGAAGCAATAAATGCCAAGCTAGACACCCTAAAACCAGCACAAGAATCTAAACCAAAAGAAAAAGATACAAACCAAGAAGCAAAAACAAGAAAATCTAAAGATTCTAAAGAATCTGCGCCCGCTACGCAGGAGCAGATATTGCAACCCATCGATATTTTGAGATTTTAGATTTTGGTAGTTTTGGTGGGATTTTATGAGATTTTTGGATTTTGTGTGATTTTTTAGCTAGCAAAATCCAAAGTCAAAATTTTATCCCACTACCCCACATAAATAACAATGCTTTGATAAATTTTAGACTAGCTAGCCAACATCAAATCTAGTCTTTGTGGTATCTTTTGTGTGGTATTTTTTACCCAAAAACACTCCCAAAGTCCCCCACACGAAGCTAATCACCGCGCCTACAAGGAGCACCACCATTATGCCAAAACTTGCAAAAATCCCCTCCACTTGCGCAGAGAGCGCGTCTCCTCCGCGATAGACCACCGTATCTATGAAACTTTTGACTTTATACTTCTCATCGCTGCTTAGCGGGACAAAGAGCATTTCCCTTGCGGGTTTGACTAGCGCGTATTCGCCCACTCTGCGCACACACATTACGATGATAAATGGCAAAAACGCAGGGTGCGTGAATATTAGCACAATAAAGCCTACTCCCACGATAAATCCAAGTGCGCCTAACATTGTGGTAAGCCTAAAAAACTGCGCAATTTTGGCGGTTAAAAAGATTTGGATAAAGAGTGAGAGGCTCTGCACGATTAAATCGATATTTGCAAAGGCGGCGATTCGCGCTTCTTTTGTGGGAAAAAGCCCACTTATGATTCGCCCTTGCTCCATATAAAGAAAAGTCGATACGCTTGTAAGTAGCAAGACAAAGGCACAAAGTGCCAGCAAATAGCGCGATTTAATGATAAGTGAGAATCCGACAAAGGGATTTTTCGCGCCGATTGTTTTGTCAAATCGCGCTAAAGATTCGACACTCTCAAAGCGTTTGAGTTCGGCAATCATCGCATATTTTAGCATTAACGCAAACCCTAAAAGCAACATTGAGACAAAGATAAGGTTATTAACGCCAATGTAGTCGATTAAAAACTTCACACTTGCAGAGCCAGCGATACTGCCTAGACTCGCTCCCGCCGCGATTATGCCAAAGAGCCTTTGACTTGCTTCCTTGCTAAAAATATCACTTAGCAAGCTCCACGCGCTAGAAAATGCAAAGAGATTAAACACACTCACCCAAATATAAAACACCCGACAAAGCCACACATATTCGCTTGATTTAGGGGCGATTCCCTTCATCGCACCATAAAAAATAAGCAAATTGAGCCCAAAAAATACTAACACAAAGTCGATATAAAATCGCCGTTTTATCCGCGTAGATAGCCACATAAGCGCAAATGAAGCAACTATGCACGCACCAAATGTCCCTAAAAAGAGCCATTTTAGATTCGACACACCACCTGTAAGCCCCAGCGCATCACGAATAGGGCGAAGCAACGAATAAGAGCTAAAAATCGCAAAAATAAAAACAAATGATAGGGAGAGAATCTTAAACTCGCCTTGTTTTAGGCTAAGGAGTTTGTAGAGTAGTTTCATTAAGATTTCTTTGGAATTTTCATTACGCAAAATGAAGCAAATATACTGCGATAAGCACAAGGACTATGCCTACAAAGCCAATGGGTTTTAGCTTTTGCCCAAAATAATAATACCCCCCAACCACCGTGCCTAAAATCCCTATCGCCCCCCACAAAGTATAAGCCACAGGAAGCTCCATTCCCAAATCAAGCGCAAACGCCAAAAACAAAAACACGCTATCCACAAGCAATAATGCCAAAATCCCCCATTTTAGATTCTTAAAGCCATTTGATTTTGCTAGTGCGAGGTTTGCAAACACATCTAACAAGCCAGAGAACACAACTAACAAAAATGCTATCATTTGCGCCCCTCTTTAGAATCTACTCTAGAATCCACAGCAAAATCCGCGCTAGATTTTGCACCAAAATCCGCTCTAGATTCCATAGCAGGATTTAAATCCACACCAAAATCCGCCACAGATTTCGCCTCCACGCTAGATTTTAGGCTAGATTCTTGCATTTGATTAGAATCTTTATGTGATTCTTGCGGTGATTCCTCACTATGCTCTTCACCTAAGATTATGCAAATAATCCCCACAAAACCTATGACAATGCCAAAATACTGCTCGGTGGTCAAAACGGGGTCAAAAAACACAAAGCTAACAAGTAGCACGCCAATCCCACCGATGATTTCCCAAGTGGCATAAGCCACGCCCACAGCGATTTGTCGCAGTGTAAGCGACATTAAAAAATACGAGAGATTCATTAGTGCGATTAAAATGACTTTGCCTAAGATAGGATTTGCCTCAAAGACTTTTAGCAGGCTAAGCCCGCAGATTTCTAAGCCAATAGCGGCAAAAAGCATTATCCACGCATTTGTGCGAGAGAGTTTTAGCATATTTTTTCTTTTTTAGATTTTTTTATGTTTTTTGCGATGCTCAATTAGATTTTGGCAAACTTATACACATTTTTGACTAAATTTTTTTCAATCATTAAAAATGTTTGCTTTGCAACATTAAGCGCAAAATCTACACTTTTGTTATGCCACTTAAAACCACTTAAATAACGGCTCATTAGTATCTAGCGCGTTTAGTGCCTCTCTATCTGCATCATCTAGCGCAAAATCAAAAATAGCGATATTTTCTTTCATTCGCTCGATTTTGGAGGTTTTTGGTATGACGATAATATCTTGCTCTACCAAAAATCTAAGTGCGATTTGAGCAGGCGTCTTGCTATGTTTTTTGCTGATTTCTGCAAGCGTGGGATTTGCAAAAAAGTCATTTTTACCATTAGCAAAAGGACTCCACGCCTCTAGCTTTGTCCCATAGCCCTTCATCGCTTCTCTTAGCGGTTTTTGCTGATAAAAAATATGTGTCTCCATTTGGTTTATCACAGGGGTTATCTCGCATTTTTTGATGAAATTTTCATAATTTTGCACATCAAAATTTGAAATCCCAAGAGATTTGATTTTGCCATCTTTGTGGAGTTTTTCCATTGCCCTATACATAGCGAGTGATTGCGGATAGTTTTTGTGCAAAAGTAGCAAATCCACATAATCAATTTGGAGTTTTTTTAGCGAAGCAAGCGTAGATTTTATCGTCTCATCATAGCTCATATCACTTGATAATTTCGTAGTGATAAATAGCTCATTTCGCTTTATATTGCCACCTTTTAGCGCGGTTTTGATAGCATTGCCTACTTCTAGCTCATTGCCATACATTTGTGCGGTATCGATTAGTCGGTAGCCCACTTCTAGCGCGTTTTCTACGGCTTTTTGACACTCGCTCCCTCCCATACGAGAAGTGCCAAAACCAACAAGCGGGATTTTGATTGCGTTATTTAGCGTGGTGGTTTGCAAAGTAGATTTTAAGGTGTTTTTTAAATCGCTTTGCGCGGATTTTTTAGCGTAAGCCATATTACAAAAAGCTAGAGGTGGCAGAGCTAAGCCTAATGCTAGGCTAGCAGAAGTTTTGATAAATTCTCTACGAGAATTTGCGAGGGATTTTGTTTGGTTTATTTTCATCGTGCGTCCTTTAATGTATTTTTATTTGTTGCTTGCGTAGTTTGTTATGCTTGCAAGCATTTAAGATTTTGGATTTTAGTCAATTTTTGCAAATAGATTTTAAGCGCGAAATATATAACAAATATGCGTTGTTAGCATTTTTTGTCTTTGGCTTCAAAATCTAGCAAGATTTTCTTTTTTTCACACCCGCTAGCATAGCCTACCAAATCGCCATTTGCACCTATTACGCGATGACAGGGGATAAGGATTGAGATAGGATTTTGCCCTACTGCACCGCCTATGGCTTGGGCAGAGATTTTTGATAGCCCTTTAAGTGTGGCGATTTTTGTGGCTAGATTGCCATAAGTAGTCGTGCTTGCATAAGGGATTTTAAGCAGTTCTTGCCACACGGATAATCTAAAGCTAGAGCCTTTTAGCACAAGCGGGGGCAAAGGTGGCAAAACCTCCCCTGCAAAATACAAATCTAGCCATTCTTTTGTTTGCGTAAAAATATCCCATTCCTTGCCATCTTTTTTGTTATCCTTTTGTCCCTCTTGGCAAACTTTACATTGCGATAAATCAATATGTGCGCTTTTGATTTTTTTGCTATGTTTTGTAGATTTTTGATTTTGTGGCGTATTGTTTAGTTGATTTTCAAAATAGATTCCGCTTAAAAATTGTGCATTTTTGGTTGATTTTTTTGTATCGCACAAAAATACGCTAGATTCTCCAAAATCTGTCAAATCGTTTGGGCTAAACATAACGATTTTGCCTAGTTTTGCAAACTCTTTAGGCGGAGTATAAAAGCTCATCATATACTTCAAAATCTATGCCTTTTTTATCCCAAACTTCGCTAAAAATGAGCTAAATCTTGCAAATCTAGCAAAATCTTATATGGTTTCATTTTCTTTTATTTCATTGCTTGCTTGGCGTGAATCGTTTTTAAACCACCTTAAAAGCCCCTGACAAGAGCGCATACCAAATAGCATAACAAGCCACGACACATAAATCCAAACCATAAGAAAAAGAATGATTGATACAGAGCCATAAAGCGTGGTATAAGTTTTGTTGTAAGTGATATAAAATACAAATAGATTTTTTAGCCCAAACCACACGGTGCCAGAGGCAAAAGAGCTAAACAATAGCGTGCGTTTATGCAGTGGCTTATTTGCCGAGATGCGAAACAAAATCAAAAACAGCACGCAAGTGGCAAGCCACGAAAATAAATCACTATAAATCAGCGATTTTCCCCCCTGCATAAATATCCCCTGCGCACTTGCACTAAAATAAAATATCACCACACTACCCAAAGGAAAAAGCGTAATCATCGTCCAATACATTATAAGAGAATCAAAAAATTTGCGCGGCTTAGAATCAAACATTTTAGAAGTGATATATTCATAGTTGCGAAAAAAAAGTAGCGAAGTGATAAACACGCTTACCACGCCTACCATTCCCATTTTTGAGCCATTTTCTAAAAATGTATTCATAAACTTAATCACAATTTCAGCATTTGCAGGCAAAATATTTGAAATGATAAGGTGCTGAATATCGCTGATTTTGTCTTGGAAATGCGAAAATGCAAGCAGGACAGAAAAAGTGATAAAAAGCATAGGGATAAGAGCAAAAATCGTATAAAAACTAAGCGATGAGGCATAATAAAACATTTCTTCTTTGTAAGTCAAAAAATGATAAACCTCTTTTAAGATTTTGAAAATATTGTTTTTTATGGAGTTTATAAAAATGATTAGATTTTTGATAGGCAGGCAAATCCTTACAAATGCTTTGTAAAAGTAGTTTTGTGGTTTTTTATCGCTTTGTTGTGTCATTTGGCACTCCTTATTTTTTGGCAAATTATACATTATTTAGCCTTTTTATTTGCTAGAGTTTTTGTGCGTGCCGTGTGGTTTTTGGTGTTTTTTTGTTTTTTTGTTGCGTGAGTTTTTTAGTTTGTGGATTTTGGAGGGGATTGCTTTGTTTTTTTGGAATGTGGATTTTGGGAATATGGTTTTTTGGAATGCGAATTTTGCAAAGGTTGATTTTGCAAAATAGTGATTTTAGAATGGATTTTGACATAGATTTTCGCACTCCCTAGCTCCACTTCTGCAATACTAGCAAGATATAATCCATACTTTTCTAGCTCCAAATCACTATCTAGCACAAATACCCGCGCACCTTGCAAGATATTGTTTGCAAGATTTGTTTTTGGGTTAGGTTCTGTAAAATTATCGTTTTGGCTAGATTGTGGGCTAAAATCTTGGCTAGATTTTGCGTCATTAGATTTTGGGCTAGATTCTACTACGCCTATTGCAGGGTATCGCTCATCAATGATTCTAATGCAAATTTTTTCATTTGCCCTTAAAACTTTTAGCGCGCTTCTAGCATATTTTCTATCTTTAAATCCCATTTCACATTTTGTGATTTTTCTCTCTGCGTCATTTAGCAATGGCGTAGCCACAGCGATAGAATCTAAAATAAAATTGATATGCCTTGTGAAATCTTGCGTGATTTTTTGCGTATTGTTTGTAGCGTTTTTTTGCGTGATTTTGGGCGTGATATTTGGTGCAATATTTTTGGATTCTAGTGTGAAATCTAGCACCCCGCCATAGCTTTGCAACAATAGCTTAATAAGCCTATGGGCTAAAATATCGCTATACCTACGAATAGGCGAAGTAAAATGACTATACGCTTCAAACCCTAGCCCAAAATGCGCTTCCTTGCTAGGCGAATATCTTGCTTCTTGCTGGGCTTTGATGATTAGCTTGTCGATATGTTCTCTCTCCCTTAAGTTTGTTTGCTGGGATTGCAAAGCAGAGATTTGCTCATAGATTGTGCCTTGTTTTTTTATCTCATATCCAAGCAATGCTAGCTCGGCAAAAAGCGCATTTAGCCTATCTTTTGTAGGTGGGTTATGCACGCGATAGATTCCCCTGCCACAAAGCACATTATCTAGGATTGTTGCCACGATTACATTTGCTAGCAGCATAGCTTCTTCGATTAGGCTATGAGAGTGCGTAGGATAAATCTCTTTTATGGATTCTATTTCGTTATTTTTGTCTAATATCATCTTGCGCTCTTTGCTAAAAAAATCAAATCCATTTTTTAATCGCTCTTTTTTTAGCCCCTGTGCTAATAAACTAAAATCTAAAATCCATTTTGGATTTTTAAGGACTTTTAGCGGGGCAAAAATATCGCTAGATTTTAGGCTAGATTTTGCAACGCTTTTTATCGGGTTTTTAAATGCGTTGTTAGATTTTAGCGCGTCTAAAAGCGTATCGATATATTCATAGCTTACATTTACTTTTGGCTGTATGATTGCTTCATAGATTTTGCACGATTTTGGTTTATAGGCATTTGTTTGCTTAGATTTTGTTTGGCAAGATTTTATCTTGGTAGTTTTTGGTTTTTTATCGCGCTCAAATGCTATCTCACACACCATAGCTAGTTTTATTTCATCTGCTTTTAGCGAGCATAGATTCTCGCTTAGCTCTTTGGGTAACATAGGGTAGCATTTGTGTGGAAAATACAAACTAAAACCGCGAGATTTTGCCTCCGTATCAAGTGCTGTTTTTGGCAGGACATATTCACTCACATCAGCAATCCCCACATACAAAACGCCCTTTTTCTCATCATAAAAAATCACATCATCATAATCCTTTGCATCGCTTGGATCAATGCTAATAAAATCTAGCCCCCTTAAATCCACTCGATTTTTGTATAAACTAGGCTCAACTATATCCCCAAAACTCCGCGACAACTCCATGCACTCCGCGCTAAAATCCTCCTCTCTGCCGTGCAAAAACAATGCGATTTTTTCATCGATAAACCCATCTTCTAGCACGCCTAAAATCTTATGTATTTGTGGTTTTTTGCGCTTGTCTTTGCGCTCATTTTCATAGCTAAAAACACAATGAAAAGGCAACTGCGATAAAGATTTTTGCGAAAAAGGCAGGGGATTTTTTTCGCCACTTTTTATATCAATGCCGATGATTTTGTCTTGGTATTTTTCTAAATACACTAGCCGTTTTTGATTGTGGCTACACTCGCTAGATAAAACCTTTATGATTCGCACATATTCTTTGCCCATCTTGCCTACCAAAAGGGCTAAAACAATGTCATTTTCACTTAAAATCTCTTGGAAATGCGTTGGGATATGTTGTCGCATTAGGGCTATATCATTACGCATTTTGGTAATATCTTGTAAAAATATGAGTTGATTTTTGTAGAGGGGTTGTGGATTTTTAGCGAGACTTTTTGCAGTATGTTTTGAGGTTTTTTTGGAAAAATGTTTGGTGTTTTTTATAGGGATTTTTGGTGTGGTTTTATGCACGCAAAAAATGCCAAAAGTAGGTAGTAGTTTAAAAAAATTGTTGGTAGATTTTGCAGGATTTTTAAAAGATTTGTGGCTAGATTTTGTATTGTCCTGTATCGCACCGCAGGATTTTATTTGCTCATAAAGATAGGCATATTTTTTGGGAATCTGCTTTGTGCCAAAACAAAGACTAATAAGAAATTCCCTCAATGTTTATCCCTTATTGCTTGGAGCATTAGCGAGTAAATATGCGTGATTGTTTTGTTTTTATCGCCTTTAGCATCTGTGGCAATATTGTTTGCAAAATCCCCCCGAATTGCAAAATCCACTTGCACATTTTTTTTAGCTTCATTTCTCAAATCGTTGTTTGCAAAATCTTGTGAAATAAAAATTGCTAACGCCTCCGCAGCCTGCCACAAAAGCATATCTTTGCCATCTTTATATGTGAGATTGCATTTTTTTGCTAGGGCTAAAAATGGCGTTAGATTTTCCCCATACATCAAATCATACGCAAGTTTTGCGCGTGAAAAAATCTGTTGCAATATGTCTTTTTGCAATGGCAGATTTCCTTGCAAGCTCGCACTTGTGGCGTTTATGACTAAGTCAAAATGCGGTGGAATACTAGATTTTGTGCTAGATTTTAGCATCGCCTCTAGCTCGCTAAAATTGCAGTATCTAATCTTTTGCAAATCATAAAATCCCCTCTTTAAATCAGAGCGATTTGCCACTAGCACATCTAGCCCAATCTCATCTAAAATGCACGCTAGAGCCTTAGCACTCCCTCCAGCCCCTAGCACTAGCGCATTAGCAAAAGGCGTAGGATTTAAGATTTTGTGCCTAATATCTAGCATAGTATTTGTTAGACTTGCTACAAACCCGCTCGCATCGGTATTATAGCCTTTTAGCTTGCCATTTTTTATTTTTACAAGAGTATTTACCGCGCCGATTTTTTGGGCTAGGCTATCTAGCTCATCGGCTTGCTTAAACGCGTCCTCTTTAAATGGAATCGTAACATTTGCTCCGCTAAGATTTAGGCTATAAAATTTCTCTTTTAGATTTTCGCCATTTTGCAAGCAAAATCTACCATATACAAATGGCAAGTTAAGACTACAAAGCGCATAGTTATGAATAAGAGGGGAGAGAGAATGTGAAATAGGATTTCCAAACACGCAAAGATATTTCATTTCTAAAATCTAGCACAAAACTAGGCATTTACTCACTATCTTTTGATAGCAATCTAGCCGCGACATATCCGCCATTTTCTAATCTAGCCCAGCCATTTGCCACGCTTAGCACACGCACTCTCTCGCCTTTAAATATTGAGCCTACAAGTATGGCGTCATTATCAGGTTTTTGCCGTATATTTGCATTTACAGAGGCGATATATATTTGGATTTGTGTGCCAAATCTACTAGAGATTTCGCTCTCTTTTTGCAAAGTAAGCAGTTTGACACTTACCCAGCCACCATTATCAAGCTGCGCCCATTCATCATTGATTTTGATGACTTTGGTGCTCTCCCCGCTTGATAGCCTGCCAATCACAGGTGCATTCATATTTGGCTCTCTTCGCACATTTACTCTTGTAATAGCGTAATGCGTGATTCCCTGCGAAGTGCTTGCATTGTCATTTGTCGCATTTATGGCTATATTTGTATCAGTAGCAAAATCATTAGTCGGTGGATTTTGACTTATTTGATGTTCGTGTAAGCTGTGTTCTTGTGATAAGTTATTTTGCGCTACATTATGTTGATTTTGGCTATATTGGGCTAGATTTTCTTGCAAAGTGTCGCTTAACTCATCTTGTGAAACCTCTTGTGATTGATTAGTCGTGCTTTGGGTAAAATGGACTTGACTTTCCTCTTTTGGATATTCATTTGGATTACTATTTAGAAAGATTTGCTTGATAGAGGCAAAAAATTCACTTATAAAATTAGAATCCTCTTTGTTAGATTCTTTGCTACGCTCGTTATAAAACCTCGCATTATAATCCCTGCTAGAATATTCTTTTAGATTGTATCGTTCATTGCTTTTGATAAACATCACATAATACATCACTAGCCCTAGCACTAGCACCAAAAAAGGTAGCGTATATGCTTTAAAAAACGATTTCACGCTTTATCCTTTTGTAGCACTTGTTGTCGCGCTTGTTTTTGGGCTTTTTGATTTGTGCTATTTTGGTTTATAAAATGCTCTAAAACGATGCGCGATTGACTTTTTAGCGTGATAGTATCTTGCCTTGCTACTTCGCCTAGCGCAAATCCATTGCTTCCTTGCAAGATTTTATCCACGCTTGCTTTATCCACGCACGCGATAAGCCCCACACCCATATTAAACACCCTATACGCCTCTTTTAGCTCCACGCTCTCACAAAGTATGCTAAAAATCTCTTGGCTAGGGATAGAATCTACATTGATATTTGCACCTAGTCCGCTTGGCAAAGCGCGAGGTAGATTTTCTAGTATGCCTCCACCTGTGATATGTGCTAGCGATTTTATTAGATTCTTTTTTTGTCTAAAAAATGGCACATAAATGCTTGTAGGCTCTAAAAGAGCGTCTATAAGAGATTTTTTGATTATTGTTTGTTTTTTGTGATTTTGGCTAGAGGTTTGACTAAAATCTAGCGTAGAGATTTTTTTGTCAAAATCCATTTTCCCCACTTCAAAAAGCACTTTTCGCGCTAAAGAAAATCCATTTGAATGCAAACCGCTACTTGGAAATCCTACCAAAATATCGCCCGCTTTTACACTTTTGCTTCTCTCTAAATCCTCCCTCTCTGCAATCCCCACGCTAAAACCCGCTAAATCAAAATCCCCATTAGCATACATTGAGGGCATCTCTGCGCTCTCCCCACCGATAAGCGCGCAATTAGCGATTTTGCACCCCTGTGCTATGCCTTTTATCACGCGCAATGCGCTATGTTTATCAAGCCTGCCTGTCGCATAATAATCCAAAAAAAACAAAGGCACTCCAAAATTGCAAATTAAGTCATTCACGCACATTGCCACCAAATCAATGCCTACAAAATCTAGCTTTTTTGCCTCTATGGCAAGGCGGAGTTTTGTCCCTACGCCATCGGTAGAAGCTAGCAAAATAGGCTCTTTATACCCGCTAGGAAGCGCGTAAGCCCCTGCAAAAGAACCGATAGAGCCGATTACATTATCATCAAAAGTGCTTTTTACCACAGATTTTAGAGAATCCACAAGCGCGTTTCCCTCATCGATATTTACGCCACTATCGCGGTATGTGAGTGGATTGCTATGATTTGATTTGGATTTTTTAGAAAGTTTGGAATCTGTGTAAGTCGTGTAAGTCAAGGTATATCCTTAAGATAAGATATTGCACATCAAAAAACTTTAAGTAAAAAAATAAATTTTGTAAATTTTATGTAAATTTAAACAAAAAACTTGCGAGATTTTATCGCAGAATAAATAATTTATTGCTACATTGCCTAAAAATTGCATAAAAAAGCAAAAAACAAACAAGAAATCCATAAAATCCTAAAATGGCTAAAAAGCCTTTTAGATTTAGCAATATTATCACGCGATTTTTATTACCCTTTTTTAGTTGCCTTTTTGGCATAAAATTTGTTTGTTTTGACAAAGTGTTTAATGTCGTAATGATTTATAAGGAGCGTATTTTGAGGCGATTTTTTGCTACTACTTTTTGCACAAAAACAAAGTATGTATTTTTGATGATTTTATGGCTATTTGTTGCTAGTTTGTTTGGTGGCTGTGCGGATAAATTTAGCCTAGATACATTTTCTATGGAGGAAAAAACGCGCTTTTTCGCGCTTATGGAGCAGCTCTCAAGTGCTAGATATGCCCTAGCAAAAAAAGCCGATACAAAGACGCAAATGGCATTGCTAAATCAAGCGTGCGAATATCGCTTAGGGCTAGCGTGCTGGATATATGCCTATGAGGAAAATAGCGATAAAAAGGCGTGGAATCAATCATTAGAGAGGGCAGCCCTTATGCTAAAAAATGCCTGCTTAGTGATGGCTACGGAGAAGCCAAGCATAGCAAGCGGGCAATCTTGCGCGTTTTTAGGCATTATGCTATCGCAATATCCTCAAATGCAGGTGCATATTTGGGAGCTTATCGGGCGAAATATCCAAGTAGAATGGCTATATAAAAAAGCCTGTGAAATGGGCGAGGGCTGGGGGTGCTACCGACTAGGCTATGATTTTTTGCAAAAAAATGACTTGCAAAACGCGCTAAAAATGGCAAATGAGGGGCTAAAAATGACGGCTTTGATGTGTGATAGAGGAGTGGGGTATTATTGTGCATTATCTGGGGTAATCTATCAATATCCATTGCCAAACTTTGTCCCAAGCGAGGAAGTGCGACAAGAAAAAATGCGCTATTTTTGGGAAAAAGGCTGTCTAAAAAAAGACGGGGATTCTTGTATCTATCTATCAAATCTAAATAACGGCGAATACAAAAACGCGTATTATCTAAACAAAGATTTGCCAAATAAGGCGTTGCAAGGTAGTGGGTTTGTCCCACCAAAATCTAAAAAAATCAAAAGTTTTAGCGATGAGTTGGATTATTCTAAAATCATTGATTCTACCAAAAACAAACGCCAAAAAACCAATAACCAAACCAAAGCAGAATCTAAAGAAAATACCAAAACACAAAATAATGAGCAAAATAAAGAACAAAGCAGGGAAAAAACTAACGATAAGTCTAGCCCAAAATCTAAACCAAAAAACACAAAATCTAGCCCCACAAATGAGCCTAGCACAAACCAAACCCCACAAAATAAACCAAACCAAAATCTACCACAAAATCAAAACACGCAAAATCAACCAACCAAGCAAAAAACCCAAAATCGAATCGATTGATATAGGATCTGCGCTAGATTCTAGCACGCTAGATAGCCCAAATCCTAGTAGCCAAAATCAAATGCCACAGCAAGATTCTGTGGATTTTATAAAGCCAAGTTTGGGGGAATCAAATTTGGAATCTTTAGAATCTAGCATTAAATAAGATTTTCATCACAGCATTTTTGCAAATCTTAATGGTGTTTTTTATGGTGTTTGTGTGGTTTGTGGTGCTTATGATGAGTGCGGGATTTATGTGGCTTTTCTTTTGTGGTGATATGCACTCCATCGCCTACACAGCCACTAAAACAGCTCCCAATACCAACCCCTAGCACTCCCCAAATAACAATAGATAAAAACCCCAAACAAAATCCGCGCATACTACCTAAAATGTTTAGCATTTTCACTCCTTATACTTCTTGTAAGTTCATCTAGCGTGGTGTCAATCAGCAAATTTAATCGCGCTTTTGTAGAATCTAACTGCGATTTTTGTAAATCTAGCATTTTGCCATATAGCGCGTTAAACTCCCGCGACATCGCATTTTTATCGCCATTTTTTAGCGCGGTGGCAAGTCGCATAGAATCCTGCTTTGCGCGTGGCGTGAAATTATCCGCTGTGTTGCCCCCAAAAGAGATAATCCTATCGATTCGCCCATAGAGATTGCGCTGCTGCGTTAGCTCGCTAAACTGCTCGTCCAAAAACGCGCTATCTTGCATTTTTTCAAGCAACTTCACCCCGCCACTCACGCCTTTTTTTGCTGATTGATTCACGCTTTGGATTCGCGCTTGTAACGCCGCATTATACGCTTCTGCTATCGCTTCGCGCAGTTTTGCCTTATTTTCCTTGCTAGGATTTTGCAGATACGCCTTTTGTGCGTCATTGATAAGCGCGTTAAACTTGCGCTCACGCACTCGAGATTCTGGATTTACAGGGACAAACTCCGCGCCCACATTGATAAAATTTGCGATGATTTCAGCTAAAATCTCATCTTTGCTTAGATTTTGTGCGCTATTTTTCCCGCCCTTTGAGAGCATAAATCGCTCACTACTAAATCGCTCAAAACTCGCCTTTATGCGCTCTTCGCGCAAAACCTCTGTTTCTTTGATATGCACTCGTTGCTCTTGCAAAAACGCCTCATAATACGCGCTTAACGCCTCTTTTAACGCCTTTTCATTATGCACACTCTTATTTTGATTATACGCGCTTATCGCTTTTGCCACGATTTCGCGCTCATTGCCTTTGTTGTTATCCGTTTCCAAATTCATAAATGGCGGATTTTTGCCACGCTTTATGCCATTTAGCCACGCGCTAATATTTTTCTCGCGCTCTTTTTCGCGGGTAGCAAGTTTTTCTTTTTTCTGCGCGATTACGGCATCATAGCTTGCATTTAGCGAATCTAGCAAGTTTTGCTTATTTGCCTCGCTAGGATTTCTCTTATATTGCGCGATTGCTTTTTTGGTGCTCTCACTTAGTGGCGGATGCTCGCTCTCTGCCTTTGCGCCAAACGCCACGCCAAAGATTCCTAAAAAGCAAAATCCAACGAAACATATTTGTTTTACACATTTTTGCATTGTCGCTCCTTTTTCTTGCGTAAATTTTGCAAATAAAAAAACGCAACTATAAACCAATAATGTGAAACAAATATAAAAAATGTCAATTAAATGTGAATATTTAACATAACTATTCAACCATATCAAAATCTTTATCATAATCTTTGGTAGTGATTTCTAAAAGCCTTAAAAGTGTATGAAAAACAAAATCGTGCGAGTATGGATTGTCTTTTTTAGAAGCTAGATTTTGTGATATGTGGCTTTTTTGCTTAAACCATAACATAGATGGAATCTGCTTTTGTGTTTGTGGTGCAAGGAAGTAGGGAAACCCTCCGTGCATATAGTTCCCATATTCGCCTAGCGATTCGCCGTGGTCGCTCACATACCACAAAGACGCATCATTTAGCCTGCTTTTTTCTAGCATAGAAATCATAGAATCTAGCACAAAATCGCTATAAATTAGCGAATTATCATAGGCGTTATAAATATGTGAAATCTCACATTGACTTAGCTCGCTATTTGCGCACACAGGGGAAAATCTCTCAAACTCTTTTGGATAGCGCAAATCATATCTTGCCCCGTGGCTACCTTGCAAATGCACCACTAGCAAGGTGTTGTTTGCGCTATTTTTGTCATTTTTGTTGTTAAAGTATTTGCTCGCATTGCCAATGATAGATTCTATCGTTTCTAGCATATCGCCATCAAATTGTCCATTTTGGTTGAAATAAATCACTTTGTCTTTATCCAAACGATTGCAAATCCCACCTATGCACTCCCCGCCATTATTGCTTAAAAAATACACTTTATACCCCGCTTTTTTTGCCACATCTAGCAGGGAATCGCTATAAAAACTTAGATTTCTATTCGTGTAGGATTGGCGTGGATAGTGGCTAAACATACAGGGCACAGAAATAGCCGTAATCACGCCACAGGAAGTAAAATCTCTAAAATAAATTAGATTTGCTCTTTTGCTTGTGTATGGGTTTGTCTGCCTTTCATACCCATTTAGTTGGAAATTTGCCACTCTAGCGGATTCCCCAATGACAAAGACAAAGATTTTATTTTTTGCACTTGTGCTAGCATCTTCGCCCAAAAATGTGTAGCGGCTAGGAAGCTGTATCTTATCCGTAGTAAAATCTATGCTAGCGCGAATGGGCGCAAAAGGATTTAGCACAAAAAGCAATCGTTGCGCTTTAAAAACCTCGATAATTTTAGAGCCTTGCGCAAAATATAGCATAATTAGTAGCATAGCTAGACTTAGCAAAATCCATTTTTTGCTAAGTATTTCTGCTTTGAATGACTTAAAATATGTGAGATTTTGCCGTGTGAAATAATGCAAAAGGATTAACACAAAAAGGGGCAATAGCACAAAAACTACCAAATGGGCAAAAAAACTTAGGCTCATAAAATCGCTTGCTTCACGCCAATTTGTCTGCAAAAACGAATCAATAATCGCAGGCGAAAAACTAATATGCAAAGAATCTAAAAAATAGCTACAAACCCCCGCTATGACAAATAAAATGCCTAAAAAGATTTTGGCATAAGCTCCAAAAATAAGCATTTCACACATAAACCACAGCAGCAAAAATGTCGCTATAAAAATGCTAGATTTTAATAAAAAGTTTGCCCTAAAATCAATCGATTCTGCTTTAAGCGCAAAATCCGCGCTAGATTTTGCAAAAATCTGTGATTTTTGCAAATCATCGCTAGAATTTATAGGATTTTTAAGGGGGGGGGGACAGCTTTTAGCTGATTTTGGATTGTTTGGGGCAAATGTTTGTTTGTGGTGGTGGCATTTTGTGCTTGGATATGGATTTGGGTAGATTTTGCGTAGTCATTTACTTTGTGCCAAAACTCGCCATTATAAAGCCAAACCCACACAAACGCGCTAAATCCTAGCAAAAAATGATAATTCCCACATATTTTGCCAAACACTGCGTTGCGAGATTTTGCCACACGCTCAGCGCGCAAAAAATGTCTAGCAAAATAAAAAAAACACAAAATTCTATCTAGCAAAATCTAGCCTAAATGATTCTTTGATTATTCTTCGATATAGTTTTTTAGCTTGCGTCCTACTTTTGGGTGCTTTAGCTTTTTTATCGCGCTAGATTCGATTTGTCGCACGCGCTCACGCGTTACATTTAACTCTTTGCCGATTTCTTCTAGCGTCCTATCACTTTCATCATCTAGCAACCCAAAGCGCATTCTTATCACAGACCGTTCGCGCTCATTTAGCTGGTTTAGCACATCATCGATTTGTTTTCTTAAATCATCTTTTAGGATATTATCCACCGCGCTAATAGTGCTTCTATCCTCCACAAAATCCCCAAACTTCCCATCATCATCATTGCCAATAGGTGCTTCTAGACTTACGGGTTCTTTGGTGATTTTGATGACATTTTTGACTTTATCCACAGGTAGCCCCACTTCTTTTGCGATATATTCAGTATCTGGCTCTTTGCCGTGTTCTTGTGTATATTTGCGGATAATCTTGTGGATTCTATTGATAGTTTCAATCATGTGGATTGGGATTCTAATGGTGCGTGCTTGATCGGCGATCGCCCGTGAAATAGCCTGCCTTATCCACCAAGTCGCATAGGTAGAGAATTTGAAATTTTTTTGATATTCAAATTTATCCACCGCTTTCATAAGCCCGATATTTCCCTCTTGGATTAAGTCCAAAAACGGCAAGCCACGATTAGTGTAGCGTTTGGCGATACTTACCACAAGTCGCAGATTAGATTTTGCCATTTTTGTTTTTGCTTTGTCGCTTATGGTTTTGCCTCGCTTGATTTGCTCTAAAATCTCTTTTAGCTTCTCTGGCTCTAGGTTAAACCCCTGCTTGCTTGCCTCTTTTGTCTGAAACAGCTTTTTTAGCTCCATATACACGCTTAGCATTGTGGCTTCGGGCAATGCGTTTAGTATGTCTTCTCTGCTCATATTGGTAATATTGCTTAGGATTTTCTTATGATTTTCCACAAGCATATCATTAAAAAGCGGGAGTTTGTATTCAAGCCGTTTTAGCTCTCTTTCAAACCCATCGCCACTCTTTAGGCTATTTTCCATAGCTTTTACGATTTCATTTATGAGCTTGCTTGTAGGTCCTAAATCAAGCAATTTATCTTTTAGCAACTCTTTTTTATGCGCTAAAGTCAAAATGCACATTAGCTCATCTTCGGGGATTTCTTCGTGTCTTGGCTCTTTTGCCTTAGTAGTTTTTTTGGTTGTTTTGGTGGATTTGCTAGATTTGTTTTCTTTAGATTCCTCTTTAGGTTGCTCTTTGCTAGTTACATTAGACGCGCCAGCATCGATAGAGGCTTGCTCGGGCATAGATTCTAGCACTTTTAGCCATTCTTTTTTTGCCTTATCTAATGCCTTAAAACTTTGGATAACTTTTTCGATGCGCTTTTTATCTCGTTTGGTTACGGGGCGTTTATTTTCATCTATGTCTTCATATTCGCCCTCTTCTGCGCTATCATCTTCATATTCCCCATCACTGCTATCCTCCTCATCATCAAAACTTTTAAAAAGCTCTTTTACTCGCCTCTCTCGGTTGATAAGCGCGTCTTTGTAGTCATAGATAAAATCTATAAGATAAGGCACGGAGCAAATCGCATCAAGGATAATATTTTCCCCAAACTCAATTTGCTTGCTTAGCTCTACTTCTTCTTCTTTGGTAAGTAGCTCGATTTGCCCCATTTCGCGCAGATACATTCTCACAGGGCTATCGCTCCTACTCCATTCAAGTAGCTCCTTATCTTTCATAAAATCAAAATCACTTTCTAGCTCGTTGTTGATAAAATCCTCCCTCTCCTGCCTAGATTTTTCCTCATCTTTTATATTTAGCGTCTTTGCAAGCTCAGAAGAGCTTAAAAGTGCGCATTTATACTTTTTGGCAAGTTCATTTACTTTTTTGACTTGGGCTTGGTTTGGTAGTTTTTTTAGAATCTGTGCTATGGCTTCATAAGACACCATTTTAGATTCTGCGGTTTTAAACAACTTTTCTAACTCTTGTGTAGTGGTAAGTTTTGTGCTTGACATTATGTCCCTTTGTAGATTTGATATAGTGTTGCTTACATCTTTAAGCACCAAAAATGGCTAAAAGCCAAAACCTAATAAAGAATCATCTCTAAACTATCGGCTAGTTTCTAAAATCTTTAGAAATTTTTATATTTGTCTTGCTTGCCTTATGTGTGTAAATCTATGTTTTTTAGCAAACCTGCGCATTGCGCGAAGCTAGACAAACACTTGCAAACAAAAGCACTCCCATAAGCAAATTTTAAGCCATTAAGCAAAAAAACAAAACATACTAAGAAAATCCTTGCGAAGTCGCAGTAAAGTCGTAGTCAAAACACAATGCAAGTAAGAATGCTACACCAAAGTTTTAAGCAATTTTAAGTGTAAAGAAGTAGAAAATCCCCTCCAAAAAAAAACATAAAAAAGCAAAAATAAAATCCTAATCTCGTAGCTGTTTTTGGCATTTTTCACAGATGACAAAAAGTCGCATATCGTGGCTTACTAGCTTTGCTTTTAGGGCATTTACCACGGCGATTTGTCGGTGCTCGATTTCATTATCTACAAACTCCTCAATCGCCCCACAATGCAAGCAAATAATGTGGTCGTGGTGCTCTTTTGCAGCGATTTCATATCGTTTGCCACCTTTATCTGGCTCGATTGAAGTTACAAATCGCTCTTTTTCTAAGAATCCTAAGATTCTATATACAGAAGAAATACTCGTATTTTTATCACGCAAACGCAAATTATTCGCAATTTCCTCAGGAGTTAAGTGCGTGCCACTTTTATAAAGCACAGATATGATTTCCTCGCGTTGTTTGGAGTTTTTTAAACCGTCTTGCCTAACAAAAAGTCGTAGTCTATCAAGGATAGCATCTAAAGTCTCAAGTCTGTTTTTCATTTTGACCTCCAAAATGAGAATATTAAAATTGGCGAAATTATAATACATTTTTAATAAATAAGAAACAAAATCTGTGTTAAAATGCCTTTAGCGAAACAAAAGGCTTGGCAATTTGGTTTTTGGTTTGCAATATTATTTTAAGTTTGAAAGGAGTCTTGCTATGTTTGGTTCTTCTAATGAAACAAAAATCGCATTACAAAAGCAAGTGGCAGAAAATCAAGCCCTAAAAGCAGAAGTGGAGCATTACAAAAAAATCGCTTCTTTTGGATTTGATGAAGCATTAGTAGGTTTAAAAAACGGCGAAGCGGTTTTTTTAAACTCCGCAGCGCAAAATCTAGGCAATCTAGCTGAATTTATAATGGCATTAGGTGGATTGCAAGCAGGACAAGAAGCCATATCTGTGAGTGGCAAAAATTTTGTAGTAAAAAGTGAAATGATTGATGGTGTGCCTTTTTATCGCTTTGTAAATGCGGATTCTAAGCGTGATAAAGGCGATGGAGTAGATTTGCTAGCCACTTATCACAAAAGCCTAAAAGATGGAATCATAGGCGTGCAAACCGCACTCCAAAATATTTTAGAGCAATCCAAACAAATCCAAAAAGGCGCAGAGCATAATCAAGAAGAACTAGAAGCCGTAGGCGAAGTAAGTCAAAAAGCTGAAGAAAGCATAAAAGAATTATATGAAAGTATGCAAAATGCAACAAATATCGCAAACTCACTTGCTCAAAGAAGCAATGAAATCACCAATGTCGTATCGCTAATTGATGATATTGCCGAGCAGACAAACTTACTCGCTCTAAATGCCGCTATCGAAGCTGCTAGGGCGGGTGAGCACGGACGCGGATTTGCCGTAGTCGCTGATGAAGTGCGAAAACTAGCAGAAAAAACCCAAAAAGCCACAAAAGAAATCGCCATAGTCGTAAAATCTATGCAGCAAGAAGCAAGCGATATTCAAACCACAACTGAAGAGACTTCTACTTTCACTGCCGAAGTAAAAACCAATGTAGAGGAAATTTACACCAAAAGCAAGCAGGCGATAAACACGGTTGATTTAGCCAAAAATGCCTTGCGCTCGTGCAATAACGAAGTATTTTGCACGCTAGCAAAGCTAGACCACACGGTGTTTAAAAACAACCTCTACGCCCTAGTCTTTGGGCTAGCTGATAGCTTTAATCAAGTCCCACATACAAATTGCCGACTAGGCAAATGGTATTATGAAGGCGATGGCAAGGAGCATTTTGCAAACACTTTGGCATATAGGGATTTAGAGCCTTTCCACGCTCAAGTGCATACTCAAGCAAATAGCCTAGCAGAAGCCATAATGTCTAAGCAAAATCCACCAAAAAACTTTATCGATGAAAAAGTGCTAGGAATGGAAAAAGGAAGCGAGGGCGTAATGTCTTGCTTAGATAAAATGCTATTAGAAAAAATGGATAATATCCACGAAGAGCGAAAAGAGCTACACAATACTAGAGCAAGCCTATCCAAAGATAGCCCCACCCCTCCAAAACCTACCGAAAAACCCACAGAAAAACCAAAACTAGAACCGCAAGTAGAGCCAAAAGCAGAATCAAAAGAGGACAAAGAAGCCCAAAAAGATGAGGCAAAATAGCCAAAATCTATGCTTTTTTGTAGATTCTCTAAGAGCGGGAGTTTGTGCTTTTTTAGCGATTTAGCGGTGGCTTAGCGTGTGTAAAAATATCATTTGCCACATTCGCCACTTTGTAGATTTGTAGAATCGATTTAGATTCTACAAATCTAAGCAATCTTTATAAAATCTAAAATCCAAAACCAAAGAAGTCTCACAAAATGATAAAAAATGAAATGTTTAGAAAAGTCGCGCTATCTAGTTGCATTGTAGTAGGACTCGTGTTTGTCGTATATCTTATCGCGCTATATTTTGAGCTAAGAGCGGATTTAGACAAAGTGCGCCACTACTCCCCAAAAGTCGCTAGCCAAATCTATGACAGAAAAAACCGACTAATCGCCAATGTATTTGACACAGAATTTCGATTTTATGCGAAATTTGATGAGATTCCACCGCGAATGATTGAGGCATTATTAGCCATTGAAGATACGCTTTTTTTTGAGCACGGCGGGATAAACTATGATGGCATTATCCGTGCAATGCTAAAAAATATCCGCACAGGACGACTAGGCGAGGGAGGAAGCACGCTTACCCAACAAGTAGTCAAAAATATCATTTTGACACGCGAGCGCACCATAAGCCGCAAAATCAAAGAAGCCCTGCTAACCGTGCAAGTAGAAGAAATCATAAGCAAGGAACAGATTTTAGAGATTTATCTAAATGAAGTGTTTTTAGGGCACGGATATTATGGTGTCAAAACCGCTGCGCTAGGCTATTTTAAAAAGACGCTAAACCAACTAACCCTAAAAGAAATCGCTATTTTAGTAGGATTGCCCCAATCCCCTAGCACTTATGACCCGACAAAAAACTTAGATTTAGCCCTTACGCGTGCAAATGACATTATCCGCAGAATGTATGATTTAGGCTGGATTTCCAAAGACTATCGCGACTCATCTCTAGCAGAAAAACCCATAGTCTATCATCAAACGCTTACTCAAAATGTCGCTCCTTATGTGACGGATTATGCTTTGCGACAGCTTAGCTCCATAGAAGACATAAAAACAGGTGGCTACACTATAAAACTCCACATTGATTTAGACTACCAAGAAATCGCCCAAAAGGCACTAAAAAACGGCTATAGCGCCCTCCAAACAAGACAGCTAAAACTCCTCCAAGCCCAAAAGCCCAAAAACGCAGAATCCGCCGTCTTGCTAAATGAAGAGGAATTAACCGCAAATGACACACTAAATGGCGCAGTAATCATCACAGACAACAAAACAGGCAAAATCCTAGCCCTAGTAGGCGGGGTAAATCACGAAAAAAGTCCGTATAATCGCGCCGTAGATGCCTATCGCCAAATGGGCAGTAGCATAAAGCCATTTATCTATCAAATCGCCTTTGACAAAGGCTACTCCACCGCCACAAAAGTCCCCGATGCAGCGCGAAGCTTCCAATCGTGGAATCCTAGAAATTCTGGCGGTAAATTTCAAGGAATGGTAACCCTCCAAGACGCCCTCACGCATTCACGCAATCTAGCCACGATAAATGTCGCCCAACTCGTAGGCTTTGATAATATCTATAATGGCTTGCTAAACTTTGGCTTTAGCAACTTTAGCGCGGATATGACTATCGCTATTGGCAGTCTAAATGCCACTCCTATAATGGTGGCAAAGGAATATTCTATATTCTCAAACTATGGCGTGCGAAATGAACCCGTGCTGATTGATAGCGTGATAGACCCGCAGGGCAATGTATTTTCTTATGACACGGCTTCAGAGGCTATCATCTCGCCTGAGCAGTCATTTCTCACTACTTCTGTCCTGCGCGAAGTAGTGAGAGCAGGCACAGGCAGACGCGCCACAGTAGTTGGCATAGAGAGTGCGGGCAAGACAGGGACGACAAACAACAATGTAGATTTTTGGTTTTGTGGCTACACGCCCGATGTGCAGGCTATCATTTGGTTTGGCAGAGATGATAATAGCCCCATAGGACGATATGAGAGTGCCTCCGCAGTAGCAGCCCCTGTATTTGCCGAAATCACGGCAAACTTGCTTAGAATCGACCCTAGTTTAAGGCGATTTTTTCCACGCCCAGAAGCTGTGCGCTCAAAAACCATCGACAAGCACACTTACTACTACACGCGCACTTCGCCACTGCCAAATATCAGCAATGTCGTTACCGAGCAGGATTTATACTAGCCCTACTCACTTTTGTTGCAAATGTTTGGCTTGTTTTTTTGGGCTTAGTAAAATCTACCTAAAAAAACACTTTTTGCGCACTATAAAGCCTAGTGAGCCCTCCCACAAAGCTCACTTCAAAGCTAACTTTCAAAAAAAGATTTGCTACTAAAATCTTGCCACGACAAACCCCACTCCCAAAAAAGCCTTACTCCCAAAATCCACAACTCATGCATAGCTCCTCTCTTGCCTCCCCTAGCCTAAATCCATCGATGATATTTCGCGCCCGCGCACAATCCAAAATCTGCTTTAGCGGAGTTTCAAAAACATTGCCTAGATTTATCTCTCCTCCTCCATCGATACAGCAGGGGACTACTATGCCATTGCTTAGGATTCCTACTTGCTGTGTTAGGGCATAGCATTTGTGATATTTGTGGTGTTTGGGATTTTTGCTTCCATTTGTTGTGCCATTTTTGTTGTCAAATCCAGCCCACACAAAGCTACGCTTAACCACCAAAAGGGCTTTTTCCCACAGTCGGATTCTGCCCTTTATATCTAGCAGAAAATCAATATTTCCACCCAAAAATGCCTCTTTGATTGTAGTTATGCTTTTGCCACTCTGCCTAGATAAAAAATCAAAATCTACTAACGGAGCTAAATAACCACAAATCACGCATAATGCGGGTTTATCGCGCAATGTGCGCAAATCTTGGATTCTAAGGTTTAGAAAAATTTGCGGATTTGCTTTATGAGCGCATAAAAGCGCGATGATAGAATCCAAATACGCACTAAATCTTTTAAGGCTACTTTTTTGACTAGGATTTTGCCTAACGCAAAAATCACCGCTAGCCACACCATTTTTACCAAAATCTATGTTTGCAAAATCGTTTTTAGGCAAGATTTTTTTGAAAAAATTATCCACACCTGCTTCTAGCGAGATAGATAGCTGAAAGATAGGCGGGGACAAAAGCATATCAACGGTATGTTTGCCAAAAAACGCACCCGAAGTAACAATGTCAATTTTTGGTGTCTTATTTAGCTCTAAGCCGATTTTGCGAGCTATGTTTAGATATTCATCTAGTTTTTCTAAAGCACAGGGATCGCCTAAAATATGCAACGCAATATGTCTGCTAAAATGCAAAGCCTCTTTTAGACAATGCGCAAAATCTTTTACCCCCATAATCCCCCTTTTTGCCTTAGTAGCGGGGCAAAAGCTACAAGCAAGGTTGCAAATATCGCTTAACTCAATGTAGATTTTTTTCATTTTGGGTTTTTTTTTGGTTTTTTATTGATGATAGGCTTGCGATGATAGATTTGCGATAATAATTTTGCAAAGAGAGGCTACAAATCAACGACAATTTTTTAAGATTTTGATATTTTGCCCTCGCATAGCTCAAGCATTTTTATAAAATCTTTTAGGCTAGATTCTAGCTCTTCTAAAGTCGTATTGTTAAACAGCACAAAATCACTTTTTTGCATTTTTGTAGCACTTAGCATTTGGGTATCTATGCGTGCTTGTGCCTGCTCTAAAGTGAGAGAATCACGGCTTAAAATCCGCTTTATTTGAATGGCTTTGCTTGTGATGATACTTAGGCTAAATCGCGCATTATACCGCGCCTTGCCACCGCCCTCAAAAAAAAGCGGAATGTCTAAGAAATAATATTTTTTAGCGTCTTTTTGGGGATTTTGTGTGATTTGTTGTTCTAATTCTTGGGCTTTTGTATAGATTTGGGAGTGGATTTGTGGGTGGGTTATGGATTCTAAAAGTTTGCGTTTTTTTTCATCTGCAAATACGATTTTACCTAAGATTTTTCGGTTAATCTTTTGATTATTTTTTTTATCCATTTTTTTATGGATTTTGTTGCTTTTTGTCATATCGCTAGGCAAATCCAAACTAGAATCTACACTAGATTTTGAGCTAGATTCTAGGCAGGTGCTATCTAGCAAAATCTCTGCTCCAAATGCTTCTACTAGCAAATCTGCGCTAGATTCTAGCACGCTATGGGCAATCCTATCTGCGCACACTACGGCAAATCCTAATCCTTCAAGCATTTTTGCACAGCTAGATTTTCCACTTGCTATCCCACCTGTCAAAACGATTGCGTGGGGTAAAAATGGCGAATGATATGGATAATCTTGCAAATCCTCTATGTTTTGAAAATATTGATTTTTAGGATTTTGACTTGTTGTTTTCATTTACACACTTTATTAGTAGATTAGCTTTTGATAAGCGTGGCATATTTGCGCTCCATATCCGCACTTAGCGCAAATGCAGCTTCGTGTATGCTTGAATTATAATAGGTTAGATTTTCTAGCATATCACATTTTTGTAGCCAAAAATCTGCTAAGGGGTGAATGCCTTTTGAAGCAAACACAAATGCCTTGTGGCTAAAAATAGGCACAAAAAATGGCATAACAATGCTAAAAAATCCACCAAATTCTCTCAATGCGATTTCAAACTCTCTCTCTTCAAAAAGCGGATGAGGCAACGAAGCAATAAACACACCCTCTTTTTTCATAAGCCTTGCTAGCCCATCTATCTCGTGTGAATTAGGCGTGCGTGCGTGAATGATGAGCGAATATTTTTGCAAAGGCAAATCAATAGCTTTTTGATAATGAGAAAAAAGCGGATTTTCTCTCACTTCGCTAAAATGAGGCAAAAAGCTAATTAGCGAATCAAGCACCTTACTATCGCTTTGGACAAAGCAAGTAGGCATATTGTGTTTGAAAAGCTGGTATGGGATTTCTAGATTAAACCCGCCCAAAATCAACGCATTATGCGGGATAATAGCGGGGGTTTGTTGCGTGTTTTGCTCATTTAGATTTTGCGAAGTTTGTGGAGTTTGCAGATTTTGCAAATTGTGTGAATCCTGTGGATTTTGTGGCAGTGGATTTGGCTCAATCTCTAGCCTATCTTGCAAGACACACGCCCCGATGTGCGCGACTATCTCGCTTTCTATATGGATATGCTTTTCTACCATTACTTCGCATTCATCAAAAAGGGCGATTTGCCCTAGCTCCTCTGTGCGAAAAAGCTCCAAAATATGCTCGCTTCTCACATCTAAAATCTTATCTTTGATTGCGTATTCTTCGCGCAGGCTTTGCCCGATTTGTCGATTAAGCCACATTGTTTTCCTTTGTTGTTGTGATAGTTGTTGATTATGTAGCGTTTGTTTGTCTAAATGCCATAAAGCAGTAAAAAACGCATTATAAAACACTAAAAATATAAAAACGCTTAAACACACTTAAAATTTGGAATCTAGTGAATATGAAAGAAAAAGCCCATCAAAAAAGTAGATTAAATTTACCATAAAAAACTACAATATAAACTCATCTTAAGACTTTAGCTACTCAAACCCACACAAGGAACGCTATGAAAACCCTGCTTTTACTTCTACAAAAGCCTTTCAAATGGGCGCATCTAAGCCCTAGAGTAAATCAAATCTTTCGCGTGCTTGACATAATCATCGCTGGAATCAACAAAAATATCGCTGTCTTTGGGCTAGTCGCTGGCGTAATCATAATCGCCCTAAATGTAACCACGCGCTTTATCGCAAGCATTTATCCTTCTGTGCATTCGCTCACTTGGGGCGAAGAGCTAGCGGGGTATTGTTTTATATGGAGTGCGCTTTTTGGCGCGGCGTATGGATTTCGCAAAGGTGTGCATATCAGTGTGATGGTGCTTGTGGAGCGATTCCCCCCTGCGCTAGCAAAATCCTGCGTGATTTTCTCGCATATTTTAAGTGCGCTATTTTTGGCTTTTATGGCGTATGCAGGGTTTTTAACCGTAGAACTTTATATGGATTTGGGACGATATAGCGAGGCATTTCATAATGTGCCTTTGTGGATTTTTTTAGTGTGCTTGCCATTGTCATTTCTAGGGGCGACTTACCGTGTCATCGAAAAAATCTATGAAGTCTCTTGGCTAGAATCTAGCAAGGTAGTCAAACGCACGCAAGATGAGATAATGCACGATGTGGCTATCAAAGAATAACAAGCAAAATCTATAAAATCAAAACCACATTAAACAACATTTAAGGAGAATCTAAATGAGTATCATCGTGCTATTTGTTTTATTGTTTGCTCTGCTTTTGGTGGGTGTGCCTGTGGCAGTTTCGCTTGGGATTAGCTCTCTTGTGTGTATGCTGTTATTTACTAGCCACGACATAAGCGGAATCCCCGATATTTTTATCTCTGCATTTAAACCAACCCTTATGGCGATTCCTATGTTTATCCTTGCGGGTTCGCTTCTAAGCAAAGGAAGTGCGGCAAATCGTATCATAGATTTTGCAAAATCGCTTGTAGGACATTTGCCCGGCGGGCTTCCTATGAGCGCGATTTTGGCGTGTATTATCTTTGCGGCGGTGAGTGGTAGCTCGCCTGCGACAGTAGTGGCGATTGGCTCGGTTATGTTTGTGGCTATAAGGGAAGCGGGCTATCCCAAATCCTACGCCGTAGGCGCGATAACCACAGCGGGGAGTCTAGGGATTTTGATTCCACCAAGTGTGGTGATGATAGTCTATGGCGTAACGGCAAGTGGGCTTAGTGATTTGAGTGGCAAAGAAATCGTAGTGTCTATCGAAGCGTTGTTTAAAGCAGGAATTATCCCCGGGCTAATGATAGGTGGAATGATGATGATATATGCCTACTTTGGCGCAAAAAGACTAGGATACAAAGCCAACAAGGCAGAATCTTTTAGCGTGCGCTTAAAGCAATTTTTGCGTGCATTTTGGGCATTGCTAATCATCGCCGTAGTCATAGGGGGAATCTATGGAGGGCTATTTACCGCCACAGAGGCAGCAGGCATAGCCGTTGTATATGCGTTTATCATTTCTGTGTTTGTGTATAGGGATTTGAAGTTAAAAGATTTATATGCGGTGTGTTTAGATGCAGCTATTACTACGGCGATGATATTTCTTATCATAGGTTGCGCAGTAGTATTTGCACATTTCCTCACAAGCGAGCGTATCCCCCACACAATAGCAGAATTTTTAATCCAAAAAGAAATGACTTGGTGGATGTTTTTAATCGTAGTAAATATCTTGCTTTTTGTGATGGGGCAGTTTATGGAGCCTAGCTCAGTGGTGATGATAATGACGCCTCTGCTCCTGCCTATCGCCGTATCGCTTGGGATCGACCCGATACATTTTGGAATCATAATGGTGGTAAATATGGAGCTAGGAATGATAACACCACCTGTGGGGCTAAATCTTTTTGTCGCTAGCTCGCTTACAGGGCTAAGCCTAAAAGATGTGGTAATATCCGTGCTTCCGTGGCTAGTTGTGATGCTAGTAGGGCTAATGCTTGTTAGCTACATTCCACAGATTTCACTTGCGTTGGTGTAGTATTTGATACAAATGCAAAATCATAGAATGTGGGAATCTATTTCGCTACCTAAAAATTCTGCAAAAGCGTTATGCCTTTAGATTCTACGATTGGGCTAAATGCGGGAGCATAAAGCGCGAAAAACTCGCCAAAGGTAGCAAAATCGCTTGTTTTTATAGCGATACTTACACGCTCATTTGTGCCCAAAATCTCGCTTAAAGCACAACCCTTAAGCCCTTGATTGCGGGTTGTCTCGCTATTTAATGCCACGCATTCTTGCAACTCTTTGCGTGTGTAGATTTCCTCTCGCAATGGCGTTATGGAGGGATTTTTAGCCCTAAGCGCGTCATTTTTAGCGTGGGTATAAAACTCCGCAGAATAAGACGGGCTAAACCCGATAAAAGCAAGCCTAGAATCCCCGCTAAAGCGCGTAAAAATATCTTTGTGATGATAGGGGGAGAGCAGGTTTTGCGCACTTTGCGTAGGCACAAACACACCAAACCCACCCACAAGCACCAAAGGCAAAATCCAAATGTATGTCGCAAACGCCTTTGTGCGCGTAGAGAAAATCCACTGCGCGAGCAATATACTAAATGGAATCACGCAGGGCAGGACATAAGTCCAAAGCACATTGCGCGAGAGGGTAAAAAATGCTAGCGGGGTAAGAATCCAAAGCGTGAGGTAGAGAGTTTTTGCATTATGCGTGAGGAGATTTTGCGCGATTTGCCCCGCCAAATCCCGTGTGGCATTGAAAAAAGAGGCTTTCATAAAAGGGCTTTTTGCGGAGATTGTAAAATGTGCAAAGAGCGTGGCGAAGTGGCGGGCGAAAAATCCTACAAAAATAATGCTCCAGGGCAAAAACGCCACGAGGAAAAATATCCAAATGCTCCCAAGCGTGCGTGAATGCGCGCTCCCATACAAATCCCCCTCCCAGCCACTGACTAAAAATCGCTTAAAATGCTCACCGATGATAAAATACTCCAAAAATCCTTCGCTTTTCATCTCGCACAAAATATACCACGGAAGCGCGATAAGCAGGGCGAGGAGAGTCCCGCTCACAAGGGGCAAATTGCTGTAATGCAGTGTGAGATTTTGGCTTGCGTTTGTGGTGGTTTGTGCGGGTGTGTTTTGTGGATTTTGGGTGAGATTTTGGGTTATTTGGCGAGATTGACAAATGCGATGAAAAAGCCACATAAGCACGGCAAAGCCCATAAGTGGCACGAGTGAAAGCACAAAAATAAGCGGTCCTTTTGCAAGCAATCCTAGCCCAATCCCCACAAAAAACACATATCCCCAAAATCGTGCTTTTTGCGTGCTTTGGCTCGCGCTTTTGCTTGCTTTATCGCCCGTATTTGTGTCGTTTTTGGCTTTAAATTCTGAATCTTGTATGTGTAAATTTTTACTTGCCACGCAATTCCAAAACCCCACCATACACAGCCCAACGCAGAAGAGCAAAAACTCATCAGTCATCACAGCCCCACACGCGACAAGCCCAAGAGCCGTGCTAAGCATAATAATACTACTCGCTAAAGCAAGCGTGTATCGGGAGCGTGTGAGATTTTGCAGTTGCCATTTTTTGTGAGTTTGCAAAAGATTTTGCGCTTCTTTAGGGCTTTGTAAGGGGGCAAAATCGCGCATATCATAACGCCACGCAAAAAACAGCGCACATACGAGCAATCCCGCGACAAAAGGCGCGATTCTCGCACCAAATTCATTGACTCCAAACAGGCTCATTCCTAGCGCACTCCCCCAAAAGCTAAGCGGAGGCTTGCCCCAAAATGGCGACTCATAAGTGTAGTGTAGCACCACAAAATCGCCCAACTCGAGCATTTTGCGAGCCATTTCGGCATATCGCGCCTCTGTGGGGTCCATAAGCGGATATAGCGCGAGGCTAACAAGGCGAACAAACACAATAAAGACAAACAACGCCAAAAGCGCGTAAAATAGCTTGAAGTATGTAGTTTGGGGGGGGGGGTGGTTTGCGTGTTTTGTGGCATTATGTTCCTTTATTAGCGTCATATTAGCATTTGGCAAAATCCAAAAAATTATAACCCAAAATTATAGCTTAAGATTGTAGCCTAAGAATATTACTTAGGATTTTGGCAAAGAGTTTTTACGCGTGATAAACACAAACAAAATCTAACCTAAATACTCCCTAAAATATCTGCCACATCACTACAAATATACCCTTTTAGATTCTCATTATAGACGCGCTCTTTGTTGTAATACACGAGCTTTACGCGCACTTTTTGCCCATCATAAGTTAAAATAGCATTTGCAAAAATATCGCTAAATCCCCGCGCTTTATCTAACGCATTTTGTGGAGCTAGATTTACACCCTTTGGGTCGATAAAGATAATACTAAATTCACTTTCGCGCTTTACCCAAAAGATAAAATCAGGGTAAAATTTCCGCATTTCTTGCATAGCTTCATCAAAATAAGGCAGATAGATTTCATCGACATTTTCTACTAATCGACAAAAGCACCATTCACATTTTTTGAGCGCGTTAGATTCACTCGCCACATACTCGCCTAAATCGCGTAAAAACTCCACTTCGCTAGGGTGTTTTATCGCATACACTACCCCACCTTTGCCCTTTTCATCGATAATTAGCGGATTATAATAATGTTTTGACAAGCTAGAATCTAGCGTGTAGCCATAGACTTCATCGGTGGCTTTGCGTGTGCTAGATTTTATCGCTTTGGTGTAGTCCTCTATGCTTAGTTTGCCGCTTTTTACCTCTTCGATTAGCTCGGATTCTGATTTTTGTCCCGCATTTGTGCTACTTACTAGCTCTTTTATTTTCTTGTTGATTTCATCGATGATGACTTCATCTAGTGTGCTACTAAATTTTTCAAAATGACAGATTTCATTATCTAAATTTTTAAATTCGCTCAACTCTTTTGCTTTGCTATGGAAAAATCTATCGACAACTACAAAAGCATTTCTAGGATTTAGATTTTGCCTATTTCCGCGCACTTCAAAGCCTTTGTTCTCGCGGATTTTGCGCGCTGTGCTAAGCCCTAAATCCGCAGCCTTGCACCCACCACTAAGCAGTAAAATATCCTCATCATAGCTCTCCACAAATTTACGCAAATTCTCAAAATCTACCTTAGAAATCGCATAGACTTCGTTACGCTTTTTGCCCTCTTTATATGTCGGCACAAGCAATGGCGAAAAATCTTTCCTAACCTTAAAACCACTGATTTTCCCACTTGTTTTAAAAGATTCAATCCCTTGCAAAATCCCATCAATCGCATTATAATCACTTGCCATTATAAATAAGCTCTCTAGCCCCGCACATAAAGGCGTTAGGCTAGATTTTATGGTAGAATCTATATGTGCTTTTTCAAGCCTTTTGCGCACATTTGCAAAAGGCTCGATTCGCACCCCTCGCCCAATGGTTTGCAAGACATATTTTTTAGCGTTTTTAGAGCCAATGTTTATAAAGCAGATAAGATTCACGCGGTTGCTATCCCAGCCTTCATTAAACACCTTGCTACCCATCATTATATTTATGGGCGAAGTTTGAGAGTTGATATTGTCAAAATAGCTTACGCCCAAATCCTCCCCACTCTCCACACCGAGCGTTTGTAGATACTGCTTTTCCCACTCTTTTGTGCTACCGATATTTAGCAGCATAAAAGGCGTATTTGCATTTTTACTCTTAAATGCCAACTCTTTATCGTTGCCTTTGATTTTGCACGCTTCAATGCTAGATTTTTCATTTGCATAAAACACGGTTTTTCTAAGCGCATTAGAATCCACGCTCCCCACGATTTCTAAAAACTCCGCCCTTATCTCACTTGTGCCAAAATACACATTCGCATTTTTTAGCTTTTCTTTTAGATTTTGTGCGATAGGCGTTATGTCAATGTCATTTGCCAAAATGGATAAAATCGCTTCAAAGTAGAGCTTCACCCCCGCTTCTTGCGTATTGACTTTATCACTCACAGCGATGATTAAAGGATTGTGATAAAGCAAGGGAGAGGATTTAGCGACATTTTGAAACTCGCCAAATTTGCTAAAAAGTCGCTCTTTGCTTAATCTTATCGCACAAAAGAGGATAAAACTCTCTATGATTCGCTCACGCTTTGTCGCTTCTATCTTTTGAGTATCGCCCCCGCTATCTTTAAAAGCGCGCAAATCACTATCAAGCACAGCGATATTTTTGCCATATCCATCGGTATTAAACCGCTCCAAATTATAATTAAACGCGCAGGTATCTAAATCTAGCTTATCCTCAAATGTCGCACTAAAATTAAAGATAAATCCCCGCGAAAAGTCATTTTGACGCAAAGATTCGCCATTTGGTAACATTCCGCTAGATAGCACATTAAAATACCCCTTTCGCACAGAATCCTTGCTATCGCCTTTGTGCGCTTCATCTAGCAGGATATACCACCCGCTTTGTGTCAAAAAGTTTTTATGATTTAGCCTTTTTGCCTTGCTATCTTTACCGACATTTTCAGCACTGTCTAGCAAATCACTTCTAGCCACATACACCACCGCTTCGCCAAAGAGATTTGCGCTAGATTCTGCCCTCTCAAAATCTTTTAGTTCTTTTAGCGTGATTGCATTTGCATTGTAGGCATTATACGCGTTTATCTGCTCCCTAAATTGCGCTAAAATCTTATCATTTGGCGCAAGTAGCATTATAGGCTTTTTGGGAATCTCGCCTTTTTGGCTTAGGCTATTTAGCAGGGCGATTAGCTTTATCATTACGATAGTTTTGCCACTGCCTGTCGCCATCCAAAAACTTGCGCGATTTATGTCGCTTCGCTCGATTGGCGTTATTAGATTTTGCCTTTGATATGTACGATAAGCGCGTAGCAGTGAATCTGCATTGTCATTAAAAATTTCGATTTGTGCATAATCGCTGTGATTTTGGTTTATGTCGCCCATATAGAGTTTTAGCGCGATTATGGCGTGTTTGAGCGCGGATTGCTGATATTCTTGCAAGGTAATGCTATGTGAAAATGTGGCAAAATCTATCTCGCCCAAAAACTCGCTAAAATCTGCATAATTTTCTTTGATGATTTCATTTAGCACGAGTTTTTTAGCGACACTCTCGCTCATAGATTTTGGTTTTTGATTTTTGCTCATTTTTTGCCTTTTTGTAATTCTTTATAGCTAGTTTCAAGTTCTTTTATGTCGTTTTCATCTGCCTTTTTAGCTTCTATTGTTTTGCGTTTGGCGTTAAAAATTTCGTATTTTTCGCGCACGATTTTTTCCATTTGTGTATTTGAAATCTTGCCAAAATCTTTTAAAATCTCTTTGCCTTGAAATTTTAGCAACGAATCCACATTTTCTTTCCAAAAGTCCATCGTAAGCGTTTGATTGTCTTTAACGCGCAATTCAGCAGATTCTAAAAACACATTTACAAGGCGATTTAAGCTATCTAATTCATCTTTGTTTAGATAATTTTTAGCGATGATTATGTCGCCTTTGCGCACGATATTGCCACTCCACGAAGTTAGCCCTATATTTGGCGCATTTTCATTAGCACGAGCACAGATTAGCTCGGAGGCAGTTTGGTGGGTAACGGCATAAAGTAGTTTATTTTGCGTATCGGCAAAAAACATTTGCGTGGCTTTATCGCTAGCGTCATAATCCACGCTCAAAGCAAATAAATCGCGCACTTTTTGATAAAATCTTTTTTCACTTGCGCGAATATCGCGGATTTGCTCTAATAGCTCATCAAAATAATCCGTCCTACCATTTGGATTTTTAAGCCTTTTGCTGTCGATTAAAAAGCCTTTTTGCAAGTATGTTTGCAAATGCTCATTTGCCCAGATTCTAAACTGCACACCGCGTTTGCTTCGCACACGAAAGCCGATAGCCAAAATCATCTCTAATGAATAAATTTTCGTATTGTATGACTTGCCGTCTTTGGCAGTTATCAAGTATTCCTTGACAACTGAATCTTCGCTCAATTCCCCGTCTTTTAGGATATTTTGGATATGCAAACTCACATTTTGCTTTGAGGTGGCAAAAAGTTCTGCGATTGCGCTTTGTGCCAAATATAGATTTTCGCCAAACTCATATAGCTCGACTTTTGCCTTGCCATCAGTGGTAGTGTAGAGGATTATGTTATTTTGCATTTGCTTCCCACCAAATGAGATTTTTTAGTTTTGGGTATTTTGCTATGTCGATAGATTCTAGGCTTACAATTTCGCCGTTATGATATTCGCAAGATTCTATGCCCACAGATTCTGCGTTTGCAGATTTCCCTTTACTTATGGAGGCTTTTTCTTCCCCCTCACTTGCGGAGTTTTTGCCTTTTGTTCCCCCTCCCTTTGCGGAGGGGGCTAGGGGGTGGGTAGATTTATCCAAAAATAACCGCTTGATTTTCCACCCCATAAGGTTAGCAATGCTTTGAAATATGTCAAATTCTGCCCTATATCCGCTCATATTTAGCGTTATGGGCTTGTCGCATTCTTTGTTTAGCTCTTTTATGAGTTTGCGGGATTTGCGGTAGTCGATGATATGATACCCACCCCCAATGTCGCTCTCCGCAATGGTGGGGGAAATGCCGTCATTGCGAGAATCTGCGATAGCGGATTTGTGGCAATCCAAATTTTTGTCATTCTGAGCTTTCGCAGAAAGCGAAGAATCTCTATTGTTGTATTTTTGAGATACTTCGCTTCGCTCAGTATGACAAACGACAGAACTATTCAAAACATATTCACAATTTGCCAACGCCTCTTCGTAGGATTCTAACTCGTAATATCTAAACGCTCCGCCGCCTTTATATTCGGTTTCTTTACTAATTCCGCTTTGAAATCCCGCTACAACTTTTTTAAGTCTTGGAATAACCACTTTATAAAAATGTTCGCCCATTTCCACGCCTATAAATTTTCGTCCCAATTTTAAAGCCACCGCGCAAGTTGTCCCGCTTCCAGCAAAGAAATCTAAAATAGTAGAATTTTATTTACTTGCAATATCTAAAATGCGTTTTAACAGTTTTTCTGGTTTTGGGGTATCAAAAATTTCATCACTAAATAATGCTTTTATTTCTTGTTTAGCTATTTGATTGTGTCCAACTTCATCATATCGCCAAAGAGTTTTTGTAACAACACCCTGCTGAACTTCTGACAAAAATTGCTTAATTTGTGGTTTTGAATCGTTATTTTTTCCAAAATAAATTCTATTATCTTCTAATAGTTTTTCGTAATTATCTCTTGAAGTCTGCCAACAACTTCCACTTGGTGGATATACAACTTTTCCGCTTGGTGTAGTTATAGGATAATCATAGTTTGCAGAGTAAGTTTTTGCTGAAAATCCACCAGCTTTCCAAGCACCTCTCGGGTCGTTATCAGGGTTTGTATATCTTGCATTCATTTCTTGTGTTCTTGGCATTAAAATGGGTTTCCAAATATCCTTATCTCTTGCATAACATACAATAAAATCGTGGTTATCGCTAAAATACTTTGAGTCATTTGCGGGTGAATACTTTTTTTCCCAAATCAAATTAGATACAAAATTTTCATTGCCAAACACACTATCCATTAAAAGCTTTAAATTCGCTTGTTCATTATCATCAATGCTTACAAAAATACTGCCCTTGTCATTTAAGATATTTTTGCTTAATTCAAGGCGATTGCTTATCATAGAAAGCCACGAAGCGTGGTTAAATTTATCGGCATAGATAAAATCATCATTGCCTGTATTATAAGGTGGGTCGATATAAATCAAATCAATTTTATTTTGATATTTTGGCATTATGGAGTTTAGGGCTTGGAAGTTATCGCTTTTTATGAGTTCGCCATTTAGCAAGGATTCTACATCATCAAAGGCGTTAAGCAAGGCAAATTTTGTCTCTTTGCTTAAATGCTTTGTGTCAATGGGTAGGAATTTGTATTTTTCGTTTTGCGCATTTAAATCTTTGTCATATTGAGGCTTTGAAAAAGCCGAAATATCTCTATTTTTGCTATCTTTTGAGATACTTCGGGCTTCGCCCTCAGTATGACAAACGCTATATTCATTGCGAGAATCTGCGATAGTAGATTCGTGGCAATCCAAATTTTTGTCATTCTGAGGTTGCGTAGCAACCGAAGAATCTCTATTGTCTGATTTATGAGATACTTCGCTACGCTCAGTATGACAATATTTGATAAAGTCTTTTAATGATTTTAAACTAAAATCCTCATCGACTAAATTTAGCTCTTTCCATTCTTTAATCTGTGATTCAAAATGTGAATCGCTAAAAATGCGCTCCAAAAGCGTGTCTAGTTTTTCGCTACGAGATACCCACCCCTTAAGCCCTCTCTCCGCACAGGGAGGGGGAATAATGGGCGAATCTTCCGCAAGGGAGGGGGACAAGAGAGAATCCTCCGCATTAGATGGAGAATCTTTATAAGCATTTGCCAAAATCACTTCAATGCTAAACACATACTCCGTCTTTTTGGCAAATTTTGGTTTTAGCCAAATAGCTTTTAGCTCGTCCTCAAATCTAGCGATAAAATCTATGATTTCATAAGCTAGGTTTTTGACTTGCTGCAAACGACTGATTGCGACATTATTCCACTGCTGAAACGCGCTGTCTTTGTAAAGGTAGCCAAACATCCACAAATCAAACTGCTCTTTTAAAAATCCTCCCGCGTCTTTGTGGATAAAGAAATCTATCTCATTTTGCTTTTTGTAACTTGAAAAGAGCTTTTTTAGGGATTCTAAATGCGAATCGGTGGGCTTTTTAGGCAATAGATTTTTGTCAATTAGTGCTTTTATGAAATCATCGCTAAATTCATTAGAATTTGCTTTGAAAACATTAAGAAAATCGGGGAATAAATCTTTTTGGTTGGTTACTTTTATGGCGATTTGGGGGATTTGATTTTCATTTGTGCTAGATTCGCTAGGATTTTGGGTTTCCCCATCCCTTGCGGAAGATTCGCCCATTATTCCCCCTCCCTGTGCGGAGGGGGTTAGGGGGTGGGTATCAATAGAATCTAGCTTAAAAATCACCTTGCTTTTGTTGTTATCGGCATTTTGCCTATATTCACTCGCGTCAAAAAATATGCTAAATCTACCCTCATTGTCCTGCAAAGTAAGGCTTTGATAGAGCGTGTCGCTTTTGACATAGTAGAGATTTTGGGTTTTGTAAAAAAGGCTTGTGTCTTTGGAGTTGCTATAAATTTTGGCATAGATATTTTTGTAAATCGGCGTATCGGTAAAAAACGGTGTGCCTGTCTCATTTAGGTAGCTATCAAAAAATGTGTAGAGTTTGTTGTAAATATCATTTGATTCTATGCTATCATCGCCCACTAGCTCATTTATACGCGATTGCAAATGCGCTTTGATATGCGCAAAATACTGCGCTTTAATGTGGAGTAAGTTTGTAAAACCACTTTGCGCAGTGCTTGTGTTTGCGCCACTTGCTGTGCTGTTTGCATTTGCCTTGCCATTACTTGCATTTGTGCTATTTTGGGTTATGCTATTTTGTGCACTCTTTATCTTTGCCCCTAGATAGCAATCCTCTAACTTACTAAAAAACGCCTTTTTGTAGTCCATTTGCCCGCCTTAATACTTCCAAATCAGTATAAAATATCGCAAAATCATAGCTAAATTTTGCTTGTATTTTTATAATGGCTAGGCACAAACACACTTAGATTTTGCAAAAATTTTTGAATATTTATTTTATGATTTTTGGGATTAAGTCATCTAATATGCGTTGTTAGGTCGATTTTGCGCTAGAAGTTGTGGATAATGCAAACGCCTAAAACAAACTTAGTTCTGCGTTGTTTGGGCGAATTTGGCGCACAAAGTTTGGTAATCTAAATTCATTTTTAATCGCGCCATTTGATTTTAGCCTATCATTTATCATATCAAAGTAGGGCTTATGTAGCTCGCAGCTTAGCCATTTGCGTTTGAGATTTTCACACAATAAAATCTCCCCTCCACTCCCGCCAAATAGCACAAACACACTATCGCCCTCGTTCGTGCAAGATTTGATAAACATTTCTACTAGCGGACTCGGAATTTGACAGGAATGAAAGGTTTTATCCTTACTCACATTTTTGACTAAATCAAAATAAAACCACGAGTAAGGCATTCGCCCCTTTTCGCCCCGCTCCATTCGCGCTTTTATGCGTTTGTCGGTGGGGTTTTGATAAGGTAGGGCGATATTGTCTTTGTAAAAATGATTGTCTTTAGATTTTGTGGCGTGTAAAATCGAGCGGTGCGCGGTAGTGAGACGCCGTTTGCTATGCCCGACATTTGTGTTATACACCCACACATATTCGCTCACATCATAAGCCAAACTATCAAGGCATTTCACACGCAAATACGCATTTTGTTTGGGATAATTCATAAAAAACGCATTGCCACTAGGCTTTAGCACGCGCAAAGATTCGCTCGCTAACTCGCTATACCACGCGATATAATCCTCCCATTTTTGCGTGTATTTGCTCCCATTATAATCAATGCCGACATTATAATCAGGATCCCCCCAAATCATATCCAAGCAATCATTTGGCAGGGATTTTAGGATTTTAATCGTGTCGTCATTGTAGATTTTATTCCACTCCATATTAACCCCTTTTTGGAATATATTTGTGTGATTTTAAAATATATTCCCTAGACTTTATAAACTTAATAGAATCAAGTTGCAACGGATTTTCAAAAGTATAAGCCCAAAGTTTTAGGCTATTTTCATTGCGCGTAAGATAGCAACAAATAATCTCTTTAATCGGCAGATTCGCGTTTGTGTAATACAAAAATGGGTGATAAATTTGATACACATTAAAATCTTTTGGTTCGCCATTTTTTGCTTCAAAAATGCCGATTGTGCCATTATATTCTAGCGTCAAGTCGATTTCTATTTGTTGATTTTTTGCAACTATTTTTTCATTGTCAAAATAATATTCTAAATCTGTATTTGTGCGATGAGGAAAATATGTTCTTGTGCCATCACAAAATATATGATATTCAATATGCCATTTATCATTGGTATCAACTATGACATTTATATGGTTTATACTTGTTTTATTGTTTATTGAGTTATAGTAATTATTTATTGATTTTTCTACAATTTTAAAATATTTTTTTGGCTCATACTCATCAAAAAATAAAAAATGATGCAAAATGTGATAGTTATTCGCCATACTTAAAACATTGCTTTCGCTATCATTGAACTCATCTAGCAACCCTTTTTGATAGTCCCAAGTTATGTTTTCTTGTATCGGCTCAAATGCGTGGTAGAGTTTATCTATGCCTTTGATAAATTTATGATTCCCGCTACCTAAATGCAAAAGACAAATGTCATTTTCTCTAAAAAAGCGCGGGAGTTTCTCACTAGAATCTAGCTTTGTGGCGTCAAATGGATTCCCAAAATTATGCTTTTTGGCGTAATCTTTAACCAAATCATTGTGAAAGACAAAATCATTTTGTGCTTCGCAATGATTATACAAATCAAGCAAGACAGCGTGTTTTTTGTTTGTCCTAGATTGCATATTTGCTCTTAGAGTCGTGTATTTTTGCTTGTTTGGGTGTGGTTTCTCACAAATGCGCGATTATATCGGCATCACGCGAATACTAGAATCTAGATTCTCTTGCAAGACAGATTCTATCGCATAGAGCGTGCCTGTGGCAGCACTCGCGCACCCATCGCACGCCCCCATATAGCGAATGTATATATCAATATGCCCATCGCTTGTGTCTTTAATATCGAGGATTTCCATATTTCCGCCGTCCATCATTAGCATAGGGCGGATATTTTCATCGATGACTTTATCCACCATTTTTACCTTTTGCACCATTGTCATATCGGAGAATTTCGCGCCATCACTTTGGCTTTTTTCATATTGATTTTTGAGCTTTTCGCTCTCCATTTCAGTGCGCACGGCGTTTAAAATATCCACGAGATAATATTCTCTCTTCTCGTGTCCGCCCTCTTTTATGCAGGATTTGCAAAACGCGCCTGCTTTGGTGTATTGCGTGATTTCTTCTACCGTTTTTAAGTCGTTGAGTTTGATGACTTCTTTTATGGTTGAGAGGCTAACGCGCGCGCATTCACACACGATGATTTCGTCCTCAAAATCCTCCGCATCTTTGCCTAGATACATTCCTGCAGCCTTTTTGATGACATCATACGCCATTACCGAGCAGTGCATTTTTTGCCCGGGCACAGCGGGCGTATCGGGGTCATCACGCAGTGCCTTTTCCACATCGATATTGGTGATTTTCACGGCGTCTTGGACTTTTTTGTTTAGGCATAGCTCTACCATCATATCGCTACTTGCAATCGCCGTCCCACAGCCAAAGCTCTTAAACTTCGCATCAATGATTGTATCATCGTTATCCACGAGCCAATAGAGCCGCACCGCATCGCCACAAGATTCTGCGCCATAGTCGGCAACGATTAGCTTCGCACCTTTTTCATCTGCCATTTCTTGCGTGATGACGCCCAAATGTGTGGGGTTGTCCATTCGTTGTGCTACTTTTTTGCTATATGCGTCCCATAACGCACCACCGATTAAGTCATTTTTTGCCATTTTTTATCCTTTTGTTGTTGTGGTAGTTTTGTTTGTTTTATTCAAAATTCTAGCATTTGCGGTATTGCTTTTTGCAATCTACTCGCTTGCGCGAATGAGGCGTATTAGACATACGCCGCAGTGAAGCGTAGTGAGTAGATTGTGAAAATGACTACCCAAAGACGAATTTATCACAAAAAGACAAGCACAAAATCTAAGCCCCATAGGAGCTAGAAATATTGCGTAGTCTATCTACTGCCCTCCTAAACACCTCCAGCGTATAAACTATCTCCTCTTCAGTATTAAACCTGCTAAGCGAGATTCTAATCGCAGTATGTGCCAGCTCCTTGTCTGCACCTACGGCTACCATTATGGGATTTGCCTCCAAATCCTCGCTAGCACACGCACTACCCGTGCTACACGCAATTCCTGCTTTATTCAAATCCCATAGCATTGCCTCGCCCTCTATGCCTTTGACGCTTACTAAAATCGTATTTGGCACACGATGAGTAATATCGCCAATCACGCGCACATCAGGGATTTCTAGCAAACCAGATTCTAGCTTATCACGCAAGGATTTGACATAAGTCTCTTCAAATCCTAAATAATCATTTGCTAGTTGCATAGCCTCGCCCATTCCCACGATATATGGGACATTTAGCGTGCCACTTCGGCGTCCACGCATTTGCTCTCCTCCGTGAAGTAGGGGCGTGAGATTCACACCCCTACGAATGTATAGCGCACCTATGCCCTTTGGTCCGTGAAATTTATGTGCTGAAAGGCTTAGCAAATCTACATTAGCTTTTTGGACATCCACAGGGATTTTGCCGATAGCCTGCACCGCATCGGTGTGAAAAAGCACTCCTTTTTGCTTGCAAATCGCGCCGATTTCCTCAATGGGAAAAATAGCCCCCGTTTCGTTATTTGCCCACATTACGCTAACTAATGCGGTTTTGTCATTGATAGCGTCTGCGACTTGGCTTGCAAAGATTGCTCCGTGCTTATTGACAGGCAGGCGCGTAATCTTTACCCCCAATGATTCCAAAAAATCACAAGTCGCACCGATTGCTGGGTGCTCTACTTCGGTAGTGATAATGTGGTTTTTTGGGCTATTTTTTATGTCGCCACCATTATGGATTAGCTCAAAATACACGCCTTTTAGTGCCCAATTATTCGACTCTGTCGCACAAGAAGTGATAATAATATCATCTTCATCATTTGCATTTAGCCCTGCATACATTTTTTCAAGTCCATCGGCTATGGCTGGGTGAGTCTCTGTGCCAAATTTATGCAGGCTATTTGGATTGCCAAAATGCTCGAGGAAAAATGGCTCCATAGCTTCTTTGACTTTTGGGTCAATCATTGTTGTTGCGTTGTTGTCTAGGTAGATTCTTTTCATTGCATTCCTTTGTTGCTTAATGTTTGCTAGCTTTTTAAGGCTTTTTAAGGCATCTCATCACAAAGCTAGGCATATAGATAAAGGCTAGTTTTTGCAAAATATCCATAATCATTGATAATCCACTTGATAAAAAAAACATATCTTAAAATATGCCCTCTTGCTACTTTTTTAGCATTTGATAGCCAAAAATATCGCAAAAAATAACGGCGTAATTTAAGAAAACTTTAATATTTAGTTGATTTTGCGCGGATTGTAGCACAGATTTTGCAATGTGTAGTCAAAATTTTGTGCCTTAAAATAAGATTTTTTACCATAAATGGTGCGATTATGAGAAACTCACAAGCCATAACAACACTGCCAAAAAACACAAAATCAGGAAAAATTCACTAAAATTTTGCCTAACAAATTGATTTTATAGCCAAAATTGGATAGAATCTTTGATTTAAAAACGACAAATTTACTTTACATAATGAAAAATTGTGCGATTCTAAAATTTAGAATCTAAGCCCAAAAATATGACTACAATAAAAAGGTGTGATATGGATTTCGATATAAAATCTCCTATCTTAGGTTTTGAAGATGTTACACAAATGACATTGGATAAGATTGATGATATTTTTATGAGACTAAGCAATACTAATGGCACAGCTCCTGTGTTTGTGCTGATAAATCCTTTTGCGTTGCGCAAATATGATTTTGAAGTACCTGTGGCTATGGAGTTGTTGCTAGATTTAAAAAATTCCAAAAATATCCTTATTGCCAATATTATGGTAATGCAAACGCCTATCCAAAATTCTACGATAAATTTCCTTGCCCCACTTGTGTTTAATTTTGACAATAAAACGATGGCACAAATCGTCCTAGATAGCTTCAAATACCCAGCTTATGGCATAGCAGAGCCTATCTCAAAATGGTATAAAGAGGACGAAGAACCATCAAATGATGATTCTAGCGATTCGCAAAAAAATAAAACTAGCAAAGATAAACAAGAATCTAGCAAGAAATCTAGTAAAAATAAGTAAAATCTCCCCCACGCCATAAAGCCCACAAAAACCTAAAAAAGCGCATCAAAAAATAGCGAAAAACAGCGTATAAAATACAAAATCTACATAGACTTCTATATCAAACTTTCCATATAAACTCCGCAGATAAAAAGCAATTTAGCAAAATCTAATAAATCCTACAAACTACTTAAAATCTACGATTCCCGTGCTTTGCAAAATCCTTGCCGTTCAACCTTACGGTTGCTCCGCGTTCTCTTTTAGCTTCAATTTAAATAACTTTTTATCAAAAATAACAATGTAAAAAAGCCCATCAAAAATCTTAATATCTAGCACAAAACCTTCGACTTTGACTTCGCATTTGCGCATATCACCCACTAGCGTTTTTGCCTTAAATTCGACTCGTTGATTGGTTTCCACAGGGGCTAAAAACTTCACATCAGAGCCTATGATGATAGAGTTTTTCTTATTTATCGCACATAGTGCTGCAAAGCCCGCCGCGCTATGGACAAACCCTGTGTGTGTGATACCCGCATCTACCTCCATATCCTCACGCGTGGTTAGCACTACTGTGGCTTTGTCCTTGCTGATTTCCTCCATTTCGCCACAAAAATGCACATTGATAGCATTGCCTATCACGCGCTCATCAGGGAATAATCTATCGATTTTTTCCTCTTCTTTTTCTTCATCTGCCATTTATTTTCTCCTTAGCTTAAAATACGCTCTTTTTGGCGCAGGATAGCCCTCAATCGTCTTTGTAAAATCCTCTTTATCAAGGAAAGATTCTAGGCTTAGAGAGGTTATCCATTTGGTGTGCCTTTGCTCATCTGTCGTGGTAGGCACTATGGCTAGCAGCTCCACTTTGTCAAACCCACATCGTTGCGCCCACCCCTCAAAAGCCCTCACACTTGGGATAAAAAATACATTAGGCATTTTAGCATAACTTTTTTTAGGGCAAAGCACAAATTCCGTGTTTGAGAGATTGTCTAAAATCTTGTTTGTGGCATTTTTTGCGATTTTTTGCGCTATTTTTTTTGCGCTATTTGACTTAGAGGATTTGCCCCCCCGCTCGCATAAAAACACCTCATCTAAACATTCATCAATATATTTTTCCAAAAATCCCTCTCCCAAAAAATCCTGCATTTCCACCACAAGCGTATCTACAAACGCCACCCCACCAGAATCTAGCGCGTTTGATAGTGATTTTAGCGTGCTAAAAACATCAGCCCTATGATATAGCACACCTAGACAAAAAAGCACATCAAATTTTGGATTTTTTGCCCTTGTGGCAGGATTTTGTGTTACAGGCTTTTTGCTAGTCTTGCTAGCATATTTTGCTATGATATTTGCAGTGTTTGAGACGCAGGATTTTAGCGCGTTTTTTGGATCGGCTAGGTATTCGCCCAAATCCTGCACCCCCAAAAGCTCATAGAAAATTGGCAGTCCCAAAAAATGATTGATAAAACAGAATTGACAAAAAAATAACGCACTAGGATCAAACCCCACTAATAAGCGCGGTTTATGCAAACTCATCGCAAACAGGTAAAATCCATTATTGCACCCTATGTCGCCTACGATAGCGTTTTCTAGGAGATTTTCTTTTAATATATGTGGCAGTAATAAATCCCATTTGATAAAGCTTTGCCATTCACTATCGATATGCAAATCCCCCAAAAAAAATGGTCCCTTTCGCCACGAGCGCAAATCTAGGGCTAGGGATTCTAGCGCGTAGTATGGATTTTGTGTGTTTTTGTCGCAGGATTTTGCTACGAGGGTGGATTTTGAGGACATTTTGGAGGTGGTTTTTGAAGTAGATTTTATGCTAGATTTTGTTTTTTGTAGCGTAGGTTTTGCAAGATTAGATTTTATATCAGGGATTTTTATGCGTATGCCATCTTGGTAGCTGTATTCATACGCATCTGGGAAAATCTCGCTTAGCGCGCTAATCCTAGATAGAAGTGGCGGGATAGGTTTGGCATTAAGCAAGTTATATTTATCATATATTTGCATTATAGATTTTGCTACCTTTTAGATTTTTGTTTAGATTTTTTTACAATTTTGGAGGTTTGCGTTTGTGGTATTAGATTTTGCGTTAAATAGCGATGATTTGCAATTATAAAAGATTTGCATAAATTTAGGGATAATTAAAGTGTTTAGTTGTTGTGGTGGTGGGTGTTGGTAGCCCAAAATAAATCCAAAATCAATCTAAAATCTAACCAAAATTATGCACCCCCACCCCTGCGCCATAAATATGGATTAAACCAAATAAATATAGATTAAAATGACTTAATTTAGCGCGAATTGTAATCCTAAAAGGCTAGCTAGTAGTTTTTTGATTTGGTAGATTTTGGATATATGCACTTTTGCAATTAGTCTTGCGTTTCTTTGCGCAAAATCTATGCTTTTTATTTGGTCGCTTAAAATCATCATTTTTTGCTTTAGCGTGATAGGCACTTCAAATGGATAATCCCTAATCTGGCTTGTGATAGGCACGCACACGCAAAGTCCGCTTGCTTTATTGTAGCTTAGTGGGCTTAGCACGACTGCTAGTCTTTGTCTTGGTTTGATTTCATGTGCTTGTGGAAAATCTTTGGCTTCGTTAAGATTTTGTCCCTCATCATTTGGTATAAAATCTAGCGATACCACATCGCCTAATTCTGGTATATATTTTTTGGCTATCATAGATTTATGCTCCTATATGTTTTTTATGTTTGTTTGGCATTTTTACCATTCTTTGCCTTGCGTATTGTAGTTGCTCCATTCGCCCGCGATATTTAGATTTGCCTCATTTATCCCCCTGCAAATCTCTTCGATACTTCGGTGTTTTTGCATTATGATTCCATTGCTATCTAGCACAAACATATCTAGCTCGCTATCCTCGCTTAAGCGAAGTTCTTGGGCGATTTCATCAGGGATACGAACGATTAGAAAATTGCTAAGTTTTTTTAGTTTTACGCGCTTCATTGTTAAATCCTTACATAAGAGTTATGACTTTAGTCTTGCTAAAGCGATTTTTAGACTTAGCTTTTGTAAAGCTAGGGAGGCGATTCTACACTAAAAAATTTAACTAAATCATAAAAATTATTGTTTATTTATATGAAATATGTCAAACATACAACGCCTTTAGAAAACTGCGTTATGTCTTTATTTATGTCTTTGTGTCCGTGGTTAAATCATAACTAAAATCGTGGCTAAATGTATCGCAACGCAAACGGGAGCAAAGACAAGAGATACAAAAATAGCATTATAAAAACGGCTAGAGAGATTTTGCCTATTTTTTGCTTTTTTTGTCTTGCTTTTTGTCTTGCTTTTTGCCTATTTTTTAGCTAGATCCTCGCTAGATTTTGGTTAGATTTTGTCTCTTTGTTAGCTAGATTTTATTCTATTTTTTCCCACACGCTACCTTGTGGCGTGTCTAGCACTATGATTCCCTCCCCTGCTAGCTCATCTCGCAAAGCATCAGCTAAAGCAAAATCTTTATCTTTTTTTGCCTGCGCTCTTTTAGCGATTTTGGATTCTATTTGCGCTTTTTGTGCCTCATCTACACCTTGTTGAAAATACTCCACCTCATCGCCCCCGCCAATCCCTAGCAAATATTCCACAAAATCGATATTTGCTAAAATCTGTTCTTTTAGATTTTTATCTTTCGGATTTTTATCTAGGCTTGAATTTGCGTTATTTAGCATTTCTTCTAGCACGCTTAGAGCCTTTGAGATGTTTAAATCATCGCTCATCGCTTCTAGTATATTTTTTGCAAAATCGTTATGTTTATCGCCCATTGATTTTGTGCTAGATTTTGTGGCAAACTCTCTCAAATCCTGCGCACTTTTAGATTTTGTTTCGCTAGATTTTGCCTCATTAGATTTTATGTTTGAAACGCCATTTACGCGCTTTTTTAGCCGATAGATTTTATCTAGCCGTTTTTTACTAGCCAATAAATCCTCCTCACTAAAATGCAACACAGCCCGATAATGCACGCCAAGCAAGTAGTTTCTTAATACCTCGCCGCTATACGCATTTAAGGCATCTTTGATAAAAAAACTATTGCCAAGTGATTTGCTCATTTTTTCGCCATTGATATTTACAAACCCATTATGCACCCAATATTTAGCGATTTCTCGCCCTGTGGCACAGCGCGTTTGACTTGCTTCATTTTCGTGATGAGGGAAAAGCAAATCCGCCCCCCCTCCGTGAATATCTATGGCAAAATCCGCGCTTTCTTGCAGGCTATATGCAAGGCTAGATTCTATCATTGCAGAGCATTCGATATGCCAGCCCGGACGCCCTAGCCCTAGCGGACTTTCATACCCCTCATCATCTGTGCCTTTGTAGCTTTTCCACAGGGCAAAATCCCTCTCATCTTTTTTGTGCGTGTCGTTTTTGATTCTCGCTAGATTTTCGTCCTCATCGCCTCCGCGAGTGCTGATAGAGCCATATTTTGCGTCTTTTTGCACGCTTAGATAAATATCGCCATTTTCTAGCGTGTAAGCCACACTAGAATCTAGCAGTGTTTTTATAAGGCTAGAGATTTGTGGGATATTTTCGCTTGCTTTTGGGGAAATATCTGCAGGCAGGACTTTTAGGGCTAGCATATCTTTTTCATACGATTTTGTGTATGTATCCGCTAGGGATTGTATGGATATGCCTTGAGTGTGGGCTTTTTTGATGATTTTGTCATCTATATCGGTGATATTTTTGACAAACAACACTTCATAGCCATTTAGCAGTAGCACACGGCGGAGCAAATCAAACGCAATCGAGCTTCTTGCGTGCCCTAAATGCGCATCATCATACACCGTAGGACCGCATACATAGATTCTAGCTTTGCCTTTTTTTATGGGGGCAAATGGGAGTTTAGATTTTTGCCTGCTATCATAAAAATATATTTGCATCGTAGTTGCTTCCTTTAAGAAATAAACTAAAAAACTATTTTGGCATTATGGAATCTGCACAAATGATATAAATATCCATAAAAATGCCACTTCAAGCCCGATAAATACTACCAAAAACGCGCTAAGTTTAGAATCTGCAATTATACCCCAAAACTTAGCAAACCCAAAGGCTTTTATCGTAAGCAAAAAAAGCACAAACCCACTCAAACTACCCGCTAAAGCAAGCCCAAACGCCCCTAAAAACTGCATAAAAATAAGCGAAAATCCCACACCTATCCCAAGTGAAATCGCTGAAATCTTTGCAGCAAGAGCCTGCCTCATAGTCGCATACAAATACAGCGAAAAAATACGCGCTAGCCCAAAAGGCACAAGCCCCACCATATAGCCCGCAAACACCAGCGCGCACTCTATCGTATCAGCCCTGCTAAATTTGCCGTGCTCATAAAGTAGCCAAATGATATGTTGATTTAGCATTGCCCCGCCAATAGCGCAAGCAAGGAGCATAAAGCACAAAAACCAAAACGACTTTTTCATTGATTTTAGGGCGCTTGCTTCCTGCCCTGCTTTGATAGATTTTGCCACCATAGGAAAAAGCGCGGTAGAAATCGCTATGGCAAAAATAGCAAGTGGGAGCTGAAAAATGCGGTTTGCATAGTAAAGATAAGAGATAGAGCCACTAGCAAGAAAAGAGGCTAAAATCGTATCAATAAAAGAGGCGATTTGGGCAGTAGAGCTACCTAGCATCGCAGGGAGGAATTGCGTAAAAAAAGCTTTTAGCTCGGATTTGATTTTGTTTGCTAGGGATTGTTTTTTGGCGTCATTGCGAGCGCAACTTGTTGCGCGTGGCAATCCATTTTTGGATACTTCGGGCGTAAAACCCTCAGTATGACAAGATTTTGGGTTGTCGCACTCCTCGTTATTGCTCGCTTGCAATGACGATTTTGCATTGGAATCTAGGCTAGATTTTGGGCTAGATTCTAAGGTGGATTTTACCCTCCCCTTAAGCCCTCTCTCCGCAAGGGAGGGGGGATTTTTTTTATCATTTGTAGCCCCCTCCGCCACATTTTGACAATTTGGGGAGGGGGGATTATTATTTTCACTAAAATCAATATTGTTTTGACTAAAATCTATGCCATTTTCCCCTACAATTCTAGTATTTGCGGTGTGGCTGTGTAAGTTTTTTGGATTTTTTGGAATGTTAGCGGACTTGGTGTCCGTGCATTCCAAAAAATCCAAAATCTTACCACATTGCATACCCAAAGACGAATTGCCCACGCTAAAAAAGGCTTTTTTTAGTTCTAATACCCCGCATACAAACAACCTCCAAAACCCAAGACTCCACAACGGATAAAAATGCAACAACACTTGTGCTACCCCTCCTATTATCACTCCATAGCTTACAAAATACACGATTTCTAGCTCATCTTTGCCCCTTGCGACAAACAACGCCACAATCATTGCAATATTTAATAACGCTGTGTTATACGCGCTTACCCAAAAATGCCCTTTATACTGCAAAAGCGCGCTAAAAAATGTTACCCAAAATACTAATAGCAAATACCAAAAATGTATCGTCACAATAGGCTTTGCAATCTCTATCAAAGAATCATCAAAGCCAAGTGCCAAAATCCGCGTAACCCCCCCGCTAAATACCATAACAAAAAGGCTTAAAACAATCAAAATCCCGCTAAAAATACTAAGTGTTAGCACACTAAATGCACCTTTTTTGCTAGAAGCAATAAAATTTGGCAAAAAACTCTGAGTAAAAGCCCCCTCCCCAAAGATTCTGCGAAATAGATTTGGGAATTTAAACGCTACAAAAAATATATCACTATAAATCCCAGCCCCCAAAATATTTGCCATACTCAAATCCCGCAAAAATCCAAAAATACGAGAACATAGGATTCCGCTACTATTGGTTAGAAACGCTTTTTTTAGCACAAATTTCCTTTAGGCTTATTAGATTTTGCATATTTAGGCTTTGCAAGATATAAACTTAAGAGATACAAATTTGCAAGACATAAATCAAAAAAGCCTTGATTATAGCATAGTTTGGTAGATTTTCTATTGAGAGAAGTTTGAAGCAAATTTAGGTAACAAAATTAGGCACAAAGTTTGCTTTACGCTTGCTAAATGCAAGACCATAAAACCCGACAAAAAGCCCCAAAAATACGCAAAAAACACACAAAAACTAAGGAGATTGTATGCGCTATGCTATAAAAGCCCCTATTTTAGGATTTGAATACATAACAAGTGTTGATCTTGTCAAAATCGATGAGTATTTCTCTAAAATCATCGCTACAAACCAAAATATCGCCAATGAGTATGGCACAAACCAAATCGCCCACAACATAGAAATGATGCTTGTAAATCCCTATGCCTTGCGTGAATACAGCTTTGTAATCCCAAAATATATAGAAAGCCTGCTAGACATCAAAAACGATTCTAGTTTGGAGGTGTATTGCATTGTCGTGCTTCAGCGAAATGTGGAGGATTCTATGGTAAATTTTCTAGCTCCCCTTGTGTTTAACACAGCAAATAAAACCGCAGGGCAAATCGCTCTATCAATGATAGAATATCCAGATTTTGGATTTAAAGAAAGCCTAAAATCTTTTATGCGACAAGGCGCGTAAGCCACATCTCATAAATATCGCACAAATATTGAAAAATATCATTAAGGTATAAGATTTGGCATTGCTTATCACAGGTGGAGGCACGGGAGGGCATTTAGCCATTGCTTTGGCACTTGGCGAGGAGCTAAATAGGAGGGGGGTAGAAGTGGTGTATGTGGGCTCTGTTAATGGGCAAGATAGGCAATGGTTTGGTAGTTTTGATAGCAATGGCAATTCGTATTTGGGTATGCAATGTGGTAAGATTTTGGATTTTTTGGAATGCACGGACGAGCAGTCCGCTAACATTCCAAAAAATCCAAAAAACTTACACAGCCACACCGCAAATGCTAGAATTGTAAGGGAAAGTGGCATAGATTTTAGTCAAAACAATATTGATTTTAGTGAAAATAATAATCCCCCCTTCCCAAATTGTCAAAATGTGGCGGAGAGGGCTACAAATGATAAAAAAAGTCCCCCCTCCCTTGCGGAAAGAGGGCTTAAGGGGAGGGAAAAACCCACCTTAGAATCTAGCCCAAAATCTAGCCTAGAATCTAATGCAGAATCGTCATTGGAAACGGATTTGCAAAATCCGCGTGGCAATCCAAATTCCCCCCTCCCTTGCGGAGGGGGGCAAGGGGGGTTGGTAAAAACTAGCGATAATCTGTCATTGCGAGAAAATCGGCAGGATTTTCGTAGCAATCCACAAACAAAACCTTGTCATACTGAGGGGGCGCAAGCGACCGAAGTATCTCAAAGCACACGAAGTGAAAGTTTTTTACTGCACCAAAACAGAGATATTTTGCTAACGCTCAATATGACAAATAACGCACAATGCACAAAATCCGACACAAATGTCGCAAAAATAACTTGCCACGCAAATGCAGACGCATTTGCCTTTAATGACAGCGCAAAAAATGTCATAGAATCTAAAAATAGCACAAAACAGCAAAACCCCCTATTTGTAGCTACTTATTTTTTGCAAACTTCAGGCGTGGTTGATAAACGCGGTATAGGCAAAATCCTATCGCTTTTTTCTCACCTAAAAAACCTAAAAAAGATTTATCACATTTTCAAAAAACACGACATAAAAGCCGTAATCAGCGTAGGTGGCTTTAGTGCTGCGCCTGCTAGCTTTGGCGCGATAATCTTTGGCAAGCCTCTTTTTATCCACGAACAAAACGCCATAAAAGGCAGGCTAAACGCGCTTTTATCGCCATTTGCAAGATGCGTATTTAGCTCATTTGGGGCAAATCACATAGCATACCCTACCAAAACCCAAGCAAGAGCAAATGCCCGCATACGAGATGAAGTCAAAACCATCGCCTTTATCGGTGGCTCTCAAGGCGCACGCACGATAAACGCCCTAGCCATAAAATTATCAAAAACGCTTTTAGAGAGAGGATTTAGCATTATCCACCAATGCGGACAAAATGAGCTAAAATCCACACAAGAAGCCTATAAAAAATTAGGCATAACTTATCGTTTAGAAGGACATTTGCAGGCTAATGATTCTAGCAACAACATAGATATTTTTGGCTTTAGCAAAGATATTATCTCTAAACTAAATAGGGCTGATATTTGCATAGGCAGGGCTGGGGCTAGCTCTGTGTGGGAAAATGCAGCGTTAGGCTTGCCAATGATATATATCCCATACCCTTACGCCGCAAGCAATCATCAAGCCCATAATGCAGAATTTTTCACTTCAAAAGAGCTAGGATTTGTAGTCCTAGAAGATAAGGGCGAAAAAAGCGCACAAAAACTAGAATCTATGGAAAAACAGATTCTAACGCATATTGATTTTTTTGCCAAAAACAATAAAAAGCTAGAATCTATATCCACCGCACTTATCGCCCTAGCAAAAGAAAATGGCGCACAAAAAATCATTGATGAGATTTTAGAAACGCTAAATTAGGGATTTAATATTAGTTTATTTCTACGGATTACAATTCTACGATTTTAAGCTTTTGAAGCTATTTTATATATGTGAGTTTGCTATGAATACCAATGTATCAAATACTTTAAAAAACCCTGCCAAACAATCCTCTAAAGCTAGCCCAAGTAGCCAAAATAACCAAAATCAAATCGTAGGGCTATCCATAGTAGTCCCCTGCTACAATGAAGAAATATCCCTGCCACCTTTTATGGCAGAAATCACAAAAGTGATGAATGGCATTGTCCCGTTATTAGAGCAAAATCTAACGCTTTTAAGCGGGGATTTTGCAGATTTTATTAAAGCAGATTTTGGTAGGGAGGATTTTAGTGCTGATTCTAGTAGCGCAAATGCGAATGCAAGCGCATTTTTACCCTATGAGATTATTTTTGTAAATGACGGAAGCAGGGATAAAACACTCCAAGTGCTAGATAGTATCAAAGCCCAAGAATCCACCCAAAAAGACGAAAGTCAAAAAAGACAAATCCATATCCATTCTTTCTCGCGCAATTTTGGCAAAGAAGCCGCCATACTAGCAGGACTTCAAAAAGCGCGTGGGCAAGGCGTGATATTGCTTGATGCGGATTTGCAAGACCCACCAAGACTAATCACTGATATGGTGCGCATCTGGCTAGAATCTAAACGAGAGACAAAAGTCATCTACGCCTGTCGCACCACTCGCGCAGGAGAGTCCAAAATCCGCGCTTTTTTAAGCGAGCTGTTTTACAAGGTTTCAAACTTTATCAGCGAAGTCAAAATCGAATCTGGCGTGAGGGATTTTCGCCTAATGGATAAAGAAGTCATCACTTCACTTTTGCAGATGAATGAATATCATCGCTTTTGCAAAGCAATGTTTGCGTGGGTAGGATACAAGCGCGAGAAGCTAGAGTATGAGTATATCCCGCATATTAAAGAATCCTCTAGCTGGAGTTTTTGGAAGCTATTTAAATACGCAGTGGAAGGAATCGTAAGCTTTAGCACGATGCCTTTGCGATTAGCATTTGTATTTGGGTTTATCATCTCTGCGTTTGCGGTGGTGTTTGGGATATATCGCATTATTGATACGATTATCTATGGCAATGCCGTAGCTGGCTACCCTAGCCTTATTGTTATCATTAGTTTTATCGGCGGGATTGAGCTTATCATACTAGGTGTCATAGGCGAATACATCGCTAGAATCTATGAGCAGGTAAAATCTCGCCCCCATTTTATACTTGAAAACCGACATTTGCAAAATCGCCACGATGATAATGATGATAATGCAGGCTTGAGAGACAATAATAAACCGCATAAAGCAAACTCCACCCCAAAATCTAATGGCTCTAAAAGCGCGCTTTTTTAAGCATTAAAAACAATCAAAAACACAAAAAAGGATACAAATGGATTCACAAAATTCTAACAAATCTACCAAAACTCTATCGCCCATCCCAAAGCCTACATTTAAGATCTTTGCTGAAATCTTTAGCGAGTTTCGCACCGCTAGCCTAGCCCTTTTTCAGACGCAGGGATTTTGGAAATATTTTTTAATCGCCTTTAGCCTCTATCTTTTAGGCATTATGAGTATTATCCGCGCTGATGTGTATTATATCGATGATTTAGGTCGTGCGGCTATCGGGTATAAAGAATGGGATAATTTCTCGCGCTATATTAGCTGGTTTCTCTCCACTCCTATGCACATGAGCACTACTCTTAGTGATATTGCCCCCCTTACACAGCTTGTAGCCATTGCGTTTCTTAGCTTTGCATCGGTGATTCTTGTGTGGAGTGTGCGTGAGATTATATGGAAAAATGAAGATAGATTGTGGGAATCTAGCGAAATCCCAAACAAAAAGCGACTAACCGTTATGGGGATTATCGCTTCTGTGCCTATCGGGCTATCCCCGTATTTTTTAGAGGAGCTATCTTTCCGCTTTGATTCTCCATATATGGCATTATCCGTGCTTTTTAGCGTGATACCATTTGTATTTATCCACCATATCAAAGCCTATATTCCTGTGAGTTTTCTTTGCTCGCTTGGTATGTGTATGACTTATCAAGCAAGTAGCGGGATAGAAATCATTTTAGTATCATTTTTTGCATTTTTGATGCTAAACCAAACAAACGCAGGGCTTAAAAAAACACTGATTTTTGTGTGCGTGTCAATGTGTTGTTACTTGCTTGCATTAGGTGTATTTAAGCTATTTATTATGCACCCATTTGCTCACGATCAAGCAAGCACAGAAATGTATCATTTAGCTGAACTTCCAAACGGATTTATCAAAAATATCATAATGTATGTGGGATATTTGTGGAATGATTTTGGGTGGAGCGGGATAAAAATCTGCTTTTTTGGTGTTTTGGGATTTTTTGTGCTATCTAGCATATATCAAGCAAGGGTAGATAAAGCCATCTCAGCCCTGCTAGCGATATGTATGCTTGCTATTGGGATTGTGTTTTCTTATGGGACTTATTTAGTGCTTGTAGAGCCACTTACCCGTCCGCGTGCGTTTATCGGTATAGGCGTATTTAGTGCGACTATTAGCGTGTATGTAGTGAGCGCGTGGAGAGGCTGGGCGCATAGGAGAGAGGAAATCGCACGGGCAAATAGCGAAAATCTAATCACAAGAAACGCAGCTCAAAGGACATTTTTTGTGTTATCTGCTGTGGTGGCTGGCTTTTTTTCTTGGTCGCTGATTGTTTTTGCCAACTCCTATGGCAACGCGCTTTCAGCCCAAAATAAATATTTAGATTTTCGTTTTACACTGCTTTTAGATGATTTGGTAAATTCTGTGCCAAAAAAAGCAGCGGATTACCAAAACTACCTCTATCGCATAAAAGGGTGGGTTACTGCTTCCCCTGTGGTAGAAAACTCCTCCAAAGACAATCGCATAATGAAACGGCTTGTGGATATTACCGATAGCAAGTATTGGGTGCGAATGGCGATGAAACACTATGGCTGGGGCGATGTGCCAGAATCTCAAGTGTTTGTAACGCCCGATAATGAAGATCACCAAAAACTAGCTGAAAATCCGCACTGTATCCCACAGAGCGCAGGGAAGCTACTAAAGCGCGTAAGCAATATCTATCATCAAATCGATGTCTATCCGCATTGCACGATTATTGAGTTTAAGGGCAAGGAGCGGTATTTGCACGACTATCAAGAAGAACTAGAGCAAGAAAAGCTAAAAGCACAAGAAGAAAAACTAGAAGAACAGCGACTAGAGGAAGCAAAATCTAAGCAATCAAATAAGCAAAAACGCAAGTAAAACTCATATAAAACGCGTAGCAAGATAATATTAAGGAGAATTGATTATGAAAAAAATCGCCATAAATGGCACAGGCAGAATCGGGCTTTGTGCCGCTAGAATCATCGGGCAACGAGATGACATAGAGCTAGTCGCGCTAAATACCACCGCAGATATTGACACGCTTTTGCACTTGCTAAAATACGATTCTGTGCATAGGGGTTATGAGGCTAGCAAAGTCGATGAGACACATTTAGCCATCGGCAAATCAAAAAAGGTAAAAATCCTAAGCGATAGAGAGCCAAAAAATGTAGATTTTTCAGCTTTTGGCGCAAGTGGCGTGATTGAATGCACGGGCAAATTTAACTCATTAGAAAAATCTAGTGTGCATTTGCGCGACAACATAAAGCGCGTGATTATCTCTGCCCCCGCAGATAATGCCCCAACCTTTGTCTATGGCGTAAATCATAACGACTACAAAGGCGAGCAAGTCATCTCAAATGCCTCCTGCACGACAAATGCCCTAGCACCCATAGCTAAAATCTTGCACGAAAGATTTGACATACAATCAGCCCTTATGACAACGGTGCATAGCTATACAAATGACCAAAATGTGCTAGATGTAAAGCACAAAGACATTCGCCGTGCGCGTGCTTGTGCGCTAAATATTATCCCCACTAGTTCAGGTGCTGCAAAAGCAGTTGGGCTTGTTATCCCGCAGTTAAAAGGCAAGTTTAATGGATTTGCCGTGCGCGTGCCAACCCCCGATGTAAGCCTTGTAGATTTGAGCGCAAATCTAAGCAAAGAAGCAAGCATAGAGGAAATAAACAATGCTTTTAGGCAGGCGCAAGATTCTAGTATGAAAGGCATCATATTTGTAGATGAGGACAAATGCGTATCAAGCGATTTTATCGGCTCTCCTTATAGCGCAATCATCATTCCAGACAAAACGCTAGCCATTGGCAAATCTATCAAAGTGCTTGCGTGGTATGATAATGAAATGGGGTATTCAAGGAGGCTTGTAGATATGACTTTATGGGCGTTGGAGCATTAGATTTTGCAAATCCTCTAAACGCTACAAAATCAAATAAAATAGGAAATCTAAATGTTAGTTTTTTCGCATAATTTTTATGACAATCACGCAGACACAAAGACAAATAATGAGATTTTTGCCAAAATCTTAAAAGAGAGAGAAAATGGCGTAAGTGGGTATTATGCCCTGCCTTTTGAAAATAGGGCGTGTGAGGATATAGCTAGATTTTGCAAGCGCAAAAAAGAGCTACTAGCAAGCATAGAAAATATCGTTTTAGTCGGCATAGGCGGAAGCTCGCTTGGGACAAAGGCGATTTATCATTTGTTGCGTTATGCAAAAGATTACAAAGATAGCAAGCAAGATTTAAAAACTTCGCGCAAAAATCCACCCAAAATCATATTTTTAGAGCATACAGACGCGCTTAGTATCCCGCAGGATTTGTCAAATATTTCGCTAGATTCCACGCTGTTTATGGTTATTTCCAAATCAGGTAGCACTATTGAGACTGCTAGCTTGCTAAAATATGTCATTGCTAGATTTGACTTGCTAGATTCTTATCAAAACAAAGAGCATTTGCTTTGTATCACTGATGAGGGTTCGGCATTGCAAGATTTTGCGAGCAATGAGGGGGTAGAATGCCTTACAATCAATCCAAGTGTAGGAGGTAGATTCTCCGTGCTTAGCGCGGTGGGGCTTACTCCTTTGGCATTGCTAGGGTTTGATATTAGCGAGATTTTGCGCGGTGCTAGGGAGTTTATGGAGGGGTTTTTTGCACGCAAAGAAGAGCATATTTTGACAAAGGCTAGCTTTTTTGCTAAACATTATGAGACATACCCTATCACTACGGTTTTTTCGTATTCAAGCATTTTTAGGGAGTTTAACGCGTGGTTTGTGCAGCTTTGGGGGGAGAGTTTAGGCAAGATAAATTCGCAGGGCAAAGCTGTGGGGCTAAGCCCTGTGGGACTTATAGGCAGTATTGATCAGCATTCATTTTTACAGCTAATCATCGAGGGCAGAGCCGATAAAAGCGTAACTTTTTTGTCCCTATCAAAAAACGCGCTAAAAAGTCAAAATCTAATCACAAATCCGCCCAAAATCCCAAACCTTAGCCTACACTCCATAGAATCTAGCGATTTTGCAAATGGCATAGATTTTAGTGAATTGCTAGATAGGCAGAGGGTGGCGACTTTTGAAACGCTAGAGGGGCTAGAGGATAGAGAGATTCCGCTAGATTCTATTGTGTTAGATGAGCTAAATGAAGCTAGTGTAGGGGCTTTGATAGTTTATTTTGAGTTGCTTACCTCTGCTGTTGGCGTTGCTTTAGGCATAAATACTTATGACCAGCCCGCCGTAGAGCTAGGCAAAAAGCGACTAAAAGATGGATTTATAAATCCATAAGCTATGTAAAATCTACAAAGAAATATAATGCAAACAAATCATCAAAATAATGCCATCAGAGCAAAATCTAGCAACGCAAAATCTAACAACGATTGTAAGGATAAAACAAATGCAAATAACGCAGATTTTAAGCTAGATTCTAGCCAAAAAAATAACGCAGATTTTGTGGAGGATTTTAGGGGGGATTTTAGTAAGGATTTTGCAAATGAGTCTAACAAATCCGCACAAAAAAACACAAACCAAACAGCAAAATCAAACACCACAAATCTTGCCCAAATCGCGTTTTTAAGCGTTTTTTGGGTGGGTAAATGCAAAAAAGCTAGCGGGACTATGGGTAGCATAGCGGGTGTGGCTTTTGGATTGCCGATTTTATATTTTTCCTCGCAGACGCTTTTTTTGCTAGCTATTTTTGTGGGACTGCTAGCCATAAAGCAAGTAAATCTCTATGAGGCTCAAAACGCGCACAAAGAGGGCTTTTGCCACGATGAAAGCTGGATAGTCATCGATGAAGTGGTGGGCGTGTGGATAGCCCTATCTATCGCGTGTTTTGCTGAGATTAGCATTCTTGGTGTGGCAAGTGCGTTTGTGCTTTTTCGCGTATTTGATATATGCAAGCCCTCACTCATTGGCAAAATCGATAAAGAAGCAAAAGGCGGGCTAGGCGTAGTAGGCGATGATGCTCTAGCAGGGCTAATCGCAGGGATAGCTAGCCTTGTAGTGCTACAAAGCGCAAAGGTGGGGAATGATTTTTTAGCGCGATTGTTATAGATTTTGTGAAAATTTTGATTAAGATTTGTAGATTTTGCATAGCAAAATGCGTATTTTAGGGATAATGGAACGATTATTGATTATTTAGTGCAATTTTTTAACGAGGTTTTTAATGCGACATAGCATCAATGATAAAGCTGACATAATGGACATTCGGGCGTTGTTTTTGGAATTTTTTGCGAGCAAGCAAGGCAAACTAGGCACAAAATCTCAAGCACACGAGACAAACGCACAATCTAGCGACACGATACACGCGAGCACGGATTCTAGCGCGCTAGCCCCAAACAGCGCAAAATCTAGCACGCAAGGCGGGCATACAATCTATGATTCTATGCCTTTAGTGCCTGATGATAGCAGTTTGCTTTTCACAAACGCGGGAATGGTGCAGTTTAAAGACATTTTTACGGGCAAGATTCCCACGCCCACGCCTCCGCGTGCGACTAGCTCACAGCTATGTATCCGTGCAGGTGGCAAGCACAATGACTTAGAAAATGTCGGCTACACCGCCCGCCACCACACGCTTTTTGAAATGCTGGGTAACTTTAGCTTTGGGGATTATTTCAAGCGCGAGGCGATTGCATTTGCGTGGGAGTTTGTAACGGAGGTTTTAAAATTTGATAAAAGCCTGCTGTATGTAACGGTGCATACAAGCGATGATGAGGCTTACGAGCTATGGCAGGAGCATATCGCGCCAGAACGAATCAAAAAAATGGGCGATAAAGATAATTTTTGGCAAATGGGCGACACAGGACCTTGCGGACCTTGCAGTGAGATTTACATCGACCAAGGGGAGCGGTATTTCAACGGAAGCGAGGATTATTTCGGTGGGGAGGGCGATAGATTTTTAGAGATTTGGAATCTTGTCTTTATGCAGTATGAGCAAAAAGACGGCGTGCGAACCCCCCTACCTCGCCCAAGTATCGATACGGGAATGGGGCTAGAGCGCGTGTATGCGCTCAAAGAGGGCAAAATCAATAATTACGACACTTCGCTTTTCGCGCCCTTAATGGCGTGTATCGAAAATCTCACAGGGCGTAAATATGTGCGCGATGATGAGGTGGCGGATTGTAAAAATGGCGGAGATTTGGTGGATTGCCACGAATCCGCTAGCGCGGATTCTCGCAATGACAAAATGGTTTGTCATACTGAGGCAGTAGCCGAAGTATCCCAAAAATCTAACAATAGAGATATTTCGGTTTTTTCAAAGCCTCAATATGACAAGAAAAACGCACATTGTCTTCCTCAGGCGTTAGCCGAAGTATCCAAGCAAGAATCAAATTGTCATACTTCAGCGCAAGCCCGAAGTATCTCAAAGCACAATAAAGAAATTTTTCGCTCCGCTCAAAATGACAACATTGCAGATTTATCGCAAAAAGCTGAATTGCTCAAAGCCCAAGCGTCTTTTCGCGTCATCGCTGACCATTCACGGAGCGTGGCATTTTTGCTTGCGCAAGGGGTAAATTTCGACAAAGAGGGGCGAGGCTATGTGCTTCGCAGAATCTTGCGCCGAGCAGTGCGACACGGCTACTTGCTGGGGCTTAAAAAGCCCTTTTTATACGAAGTGGTGGGCGAAGTGTGCGAGAGTATGGGCGCGCATTATGGCTACTTGCTCGAGCGCAAAAGCGCGATAATGGAGCAATGCAAAAACGAAGAAGCGCGGTTTTTTGAGACCATCGAAGCGGGAATGGAACTCTTTAATGAGGAATTGCAAAAACTTATGCAAACCACGAAAAAGGACAAAAAATCAGAATCTGATTTAAAATCAAGCAAGCAAGATTCTCGAGCGGAAGTATTTTCGAGGGATTTTGTGGGTTGTCAAGCGCGAAGCGAGGGAGTTACCAAAGGGGTAATGACCGAAGCTAAGCGCGAAGACTCCCGCAAAAGCACCGAAAAGACAACGCGCATAAAGCACATTTTTAGCGGGGAAGTGGCATTCAAACTTTATGACACTTACGGATTCCCGCTTGATTTGACGCAAGATATGCTCCGTGAAAGCGGAATCGAAGTGGATTTGGTGGCGTTTGACAAATGTATGAACGAGCAAAAATCGCGCTCCAAGAAAAGCTGGAAAGGCAGTGGCGATGAGGTGAAAAATGGCGATTTTAACGCGCTTTTAAGCGAATTTGGCGAAAATGCGTTTGTGGGCTATGAGAGCGTGAGCGCAGAATCTAAGATTTTGGCGTTGCTTGATTCTAGCTTTAAGCGCGTAGAATCTCTCAAAAGTGGCGAGAGTGGCTGGGTGATGCTTGATAGGACGCCATTTTATCCTGAAAGTGGCGGCCCCATAGGCGATAAAGGCACACTAAATCCCCCCCTCCCTTGCGGAGGGGGGCTAGGGGGGAGGGTAAAATCCTCTAGCAATAAAAGTTTTGATATTTCTAAAACCCACCCCCAAACCCCCTCCGCAAGGGAGGGGGCTTCCCATTTGGATTCTAAAAAAAGCGGTGGGTGTGGCGAGATTCTCGCAGAAGTGGTGGATACAAAGAAGTTTTTTGGGCTTAATCTTAGTCAAGTGCAAGTCAAAAGCGAACTCAAAGCAAGCGAGGCAATTTGTGCAAATGTGGATTCTAATGCGCGTGCAGAAATCGCCAAGCACCACAGCGCGACACATTTGCTCCACCTTGCGTTACGAGAGATTTTGGGCTCTCATATCGCCCAAGCAGGAAGTCTGGTAGAATCTACGCGCTTGCGCTTTGACTTCTCCCACCCAAACGCCCTCACAGCCGAGCAAATCGAGCAAATCCAAGATTGTGTCAATGCGCGGATTTGGCAGGGGGATTCCCAACAATGCGAGATAATGCCAATCGCACAGGCGAAAGCAAAGGGCGCGTGCGCGCTCTTTGGCGAGAAGTATGGCGAGGAAGTGCGCGTCATCACTTTTGGGGAGTCTATCGAGCTATGCGGGGGAATCCACACGCCAAACACCGCGCAAATCGGCAGTTTTTACATTGTCAAAGAGAGTGGTGTCTCAAGCGGAGTGCGCAGAATCGAAGCGGTATGCGGGCGTGCGGGCTATGAATACGCTAAAAACGCGCTCAATGAGGGCAAACAAGCGCGCTTAGAGCTAAAAAGCAACAACATAATAGAAGCCATCGCCAAACTCAAGCAAAGCGCGAAAATGGCAAAAAAGGGCGGGGCTTTAAATGGCGGTGCAAGCGGAAATCTAAGCACCAAAACCTTGCAAGCTAAGCAAGTAAATGGCATAACACTCATCGTGCAAAGTATCGAGGGCGCAGACATAGCCGAGCTCAAAGAGGCGGTGGATAATGCCAAAAATCAGCACGGCGCAAATGGCGTGGCAGTTTTGCTCGCCTCATATAATGATGGCAAAATCTTGCTTGTCGCGGGCGTGAAAAATGCGAACATCAAAGCGGGCGAGTGGGTAAAGAGTGTGGCACAGAGTTTGGGAGGCAATGGCGGGGGCAGAGATGACTTCGCCCAAGCGGGAGTGAAAATGGAGGGGGTAGATTCTCACGCGATAGAATCCAAAATAAAAGACGCCTTGCAAAAAGCAACAGAAATAGCCAAAAAGGCATTAGCCTAGCGCGTAAATGTAGCTAAAAAACAAAATTTTTGCAAAAAGACATTTACGCACAAAACGCCAAAATTAGCTAAAATCTTATGCAAAACGCTTTAGGCTAAAACCACAGAATCTAACCACAAATAATCACAAAACTAAGGACAAAAATGTCAAACAAAAAATCTCTTATCACTACGCCTATCTACTATGTCAATGATGTCCCACATATCGGGCATACCTACTCCACCATCATCGCTGATATGCTAAAAAAATACAAATGGCTAAATGGGCAAGATGTTTTTTTGCTGACAGGCACAGATGAGCACGGGCAAAAAATCGAGCAATCGGCCAAAGCAAGACATAAAACACCAAAACAATATGCCGATGAGATAAGCTCTAAATTCCGTGATTTGTGGGATAAACTAGGCATTGGGTATGATTATTTTATACGCACCACTGATGAAAATCATAAACACGCGGTCGCAAAGGTATTTGAAGCGATGTGTGCTAGCAAAGATGTGTATTTGGGGGAATATGAGGGGGATTATTGTGTCAGCTGTGAGAGCTACTACACGGGGGTAGAAAACGGCAAATGCCCAGAGTGCCCGGGCGATAAACCGCTAACCAAAATCAAAGAGGAGAGCTATTTTTTCGCGCTATCTCGTTATGAAAAACGGCTATTAGAATGGTATCAAAAAGGCTCTATTTTGCCCATTCACAAGCGCAATGAAGTCATAGCCTTTGTAGAGGGAGGATTGAAAGATTTATCCATTTCGCGCACTAGCTTTGAGTGGGGAATCAAACTGCCAAAAATCGCTGTGCCAAATGGGCTAGATTCTAGCACTCTTGCCATACCCAAAAAGCAACACATAGCGTATGTATGGCTTGACGCGCTGTTTAATTACATTAGTGCGCTTGGTTTTTATCAGCAAGATTTTGTAGCAACTTCTAATGTGGCTAAGCAAGAGTATTGGCAAGACGCCACGCATATCGTTGGCAAAGATATTTTGCGATTTCACGCGGTGTATTGGCCTGCGTTTTTGATGAGTTTGGGGCTACCCCTGCCCTCTCATATCTATGCGCACGGGTGGTGGCTACGAGATGGGGCAAAGATGAGCAAATCACTTGGAAATGTCATAAATCCTAGCGAATTTGCCCGCGCTTATGGGATTGAAAATCTACGATTTTACTTGCTAAGAGAAGCACCATTTGGGCAAGATGGGGATTTTAGTCAAAAAGCATTGCTAAAGCGCATAAATAGCGAACTTGGTAATGATTTAGGCAATTTGTTAAATCGCTTAATAGGAATCGCGGATAAATACACAGATTTGCGCATAAAATCACAGGATTTTGAATCGCTGTATAAGAGCGAATGGCAGGAAGCAAACGCGATTTTTGCCGAGCTAGAATCTAAGATGGAAGAGATGAATATCAAAGGCTATATTGAGGATATTTGGCGTGTGTTGCACCTTGCTAATGCAAGTGTGGCGAAGTATGAGCCGTGGAATCTACACAAAAACGGCGATAAAGACGCATTAAACGGGCTTTTAGCATTGCTTGCTAACTTGTTATTAAAAGTTGCGTTTGCTCTTTATCCCATAATGCCAAAAACTATGCAAAGCATAGCAAGTGCGTTTAGCGTGGAGATTTCGCCTAATAATTTTAAGGCATTGATGAAAGAAAATGTGGTGTTTAGGGATTTATCCGTGCAAAAAGTGCCACCACTTTTTAGCAAAATCGACAAACTCCTAATCGATGAAAACTACGCAACAACATCAAATACAAAATCTAGCACAAATGATTCTACCAACGCTCAAAAAGCGCAAAATCTAGCAGGGCAACAAATCGATGGAGTAGCCACCTTGCAAGATTTACAAAATCAAATTAGCCAAAATCAAATTAGCATAGATGATTTTGCCAAAGTAGAAATCAAAATAGGCGAGATTATATCTTGCACTCCTGTGCCAAAATCTAGCAAACTTTTGCGCTTAAATATCGATTTAGGAGAATCTAGCCCTAGAGTAGTGCTATCAGGTATCGCGCAGTTTTATGACGCACAAGAGCTTATCGGCAGGCAAGTTTGCGTGGTGGCAAACCTAAAACCAGCCAAACTTATGGGCGAGCTAAGCTATGGAATGATACTTGCTAGCAAAGATGAAAACGGCTTGTCTTTGCTAGGCATCGACAAAAAACGCAAAAATGGAAGTAAGGTAAGCTAGTGAGAGTATCTGAAGCGAGTGAAATCATTTGCGGGCAACTCATCAATGAGCCATCAATAGGCTCTTTTGAGGGGTTTGCTACAAAAATCGAAGATGTCAAAAGGGGCGTGCTGTTTTTTGCGCTAGATAGAGATGAGATTGATTTGGCGTTAGAAAAGGGGGCATTTGGCGTGGTGTTTGATAGTCAAGCACAAATGCGAAATGTCGAAGTAGCGTGGATAAAAGTCGATAATATTCAGCATTCTCTTATCCGCTTAGTGCGATACTTGCTCGTTGGCAAAAAAATAGAGATTATCTTGCTTAGCGAGATTCAATACAGCATTGCAAAAGAGATAATCCGCGCAAAAGAAGTGTTGTTTTTTGATGATTGTTTAAGTAATTTTGCAGGCGAACCAAACAGATATAGCCACTACGCTACCAATAAAGATAGCCCCCTAAGTAGCACCACGCAAGCAAGACTTCCTATCCAAGAGCTACTTGATGGTATCGTAAAGCAAAATCCTCGCAAAATCATCACTTCATTACAAGGCATAGCAGATTTAAGCATCGAGGAATACACCACCTGCATAAACCCTAAGCATTCTCCGCTTGATATTATCACCCCTCATCAAATCTTTGAAAGCAAGTTTTATCACAAAGTGAGTGCGTATCAGATTCCATTGCCTGCGGTATTTCTCCCCGAGCTTGGAGCGGTGGTGGAGCTGTGTCTAAGAGAGGGCGATGAGCTATCTTTTGAGTTGCGAGATTTTGCGCCACTAGAGAGATTACTGCCTATTGCGCTATCCCCAGAGGCAAAAATCCTCCCGCTTGGCAAAAGCAATAAAGTCGCTATTCCAACTCATAGCGTAGAGATATTTTTGCGCTATGCAAAATATCTAAAAGAAAATGCAAAGTTTGGCGAGTTGGCGTTTTTTGTCCCTAGAATCTTAGGCGAAAAAGAGATGAAAATCTTTGCTCCAATCGATGAAAATAGCGATGAAAATGATGAATATGGGGGGTATTCAAAAGTAGGATTTTATCTTTGTGAAGAGAATCTAAATGATAGTAGTCAAAAAGACGAAAATGACAGAGAAAAGCTAGAAGCGATATGCTATGACTCATCAAATGAATTGCCAAAAATGCTAAAGCTAGAGCGATTTAATTTCGCCCTTGTGCTAGGGATTAGCACGGAGGGGCTAATTTTTGTGCTAAATGAAGCTAGCAAGGATACTTCGCCTGTGTTATTTTAGGATATTTATGGTATTTGAAGTTTGATTGCTTTGTATGCGTTATTAGAATCTAAAATTTTATCTTTTTGTTTTTAAATTATCTAAGCCCGCCTCACAGACAAAAATCGCATTATCTGTGATTTTTATTTTTTACTTCCCTTTAAATTTTAAAAATCTCATCTTGTGGCAATGCTTCATATCCCCTGCTTGTCAGCATACTAGGCAAATCCTTTGTAGGTGGAAATTCCTCCATTATCTCTACTTGCAAATTACGCAACACTTCATCACCTAGCAAGTCTTTATATTTTCCTCGCAACGCCTTTTCATACCATTCAACCAAATGCGATTGCGTGATAATGCTAGCGATTTTAACACCATAGCCTATTTGTGATAAAATCGAGGCGATAATGTCTTTTTGCGCGTCTTTGCAAACGATGACAACTTTATCGCTTCGCACGCCTTGCGTGATATTGTGCGCCATTTCAGTTTCAAGGCTTAAATGTTTGATTTGCACTGCTATGCCAAAATTTGCATACATATCAAGCCCTCTATCTGCCGCATTTGTAACGCCTACGCGATAAAAACGCGCTTTTTGCGTAATATTAAAATTTGCCCTACTAATGCCAATGACAGATTTTGCAAAATCAGCAAACTCATCTAACAAAGGGAGTTTTTGTGGATTTATGCCTATGTTGATTTGTAATTCTAATGCCTGTGTTATGCTTTCAAATAACGCGTAAGTAATGATTTCATAGATTTTATCAATGCTACGCTTTAGTCCTGCTTCGCGCCAAAATAAATCGATAAATTCTTTGATTTGAAATGTCGCTTTATCGGCATTTATGCAATAAGCAAGCGCGTTTTTAAGTTGCGTATATTTATTTGTGAATTGATTATAAATA